>NZ_JBMIRP010000093.1:0-191586 GCF_049202975.1 Ureibacillus sp. MALMAid1270
TTCAAAGCAAGCTTTAAAAGGTCCGCTCGACTTGCATGTATTAGGCACGCCGCCAGCGTTCGTCCTGAGCCAGGATCAAACTCTCCATAAAAGAAAATTTGATAAAGCTCAAATTTTTGCTGGCATCTTTATGATGTCCAAAATTGTGTTTCTATTATAGAAACTATTTATTCATTAACGTTTTGTTGTTCAGTTTTCAAGGTTCAATATTTCGTGTCACCTCTTGGCGACTTAATTATCATATCAATTTCATATAAAAGAGTCAACACTTTTTTATAAAATATTATAAATTTATTTTTCTAGTATAGAAAACATACGTTACTATTTAAATATAAAACCCAACTTTTTGCGGTTGGGTTTTTAATATTATTACATCTCTATTAATATGTCAACACAATCTATTAATTCGTTAAAATTCTTAGGATATATAAATTACGATTGATAGATAGATCAATGATTTCGCCAGTTTTAAGAGTTTTAATCATTGGTCGCGTTGGAGAGAATTTATTGATAAATAAGATTTCCCCACGTTCCATATTCGATAATTCAACTTTCATACCTATTGGTAAATCTACAACAATGCTCATTAAGGCTTGTACTACTTTAATATCAAATTTACCAAATTCACTTTCCTTAATCATTTCAACCACTTTGAATGGTGATTCTTTCGTGCGATAAATCCTTTCACTAGTCATCGCATGGAAAGTATCAGCCACTGCAATAATTTGTGAGAATGTTGATATTTGATCGTGCTTCAAACATCTTGGATAACCGCTACCATCTAATCGTTCATGGTGTTCAATAATTGCCTGCTTCATATTATCTTTCAAAGCAGGGTAATCTTTAACCATTTGATAGCTATAAATTGGATGTTTCCGAATCTCTATGTACTCTTGTTGATTTAGAGCTCCTTTTTTTTCACGAATATTTAAAGGAACTTTAGACATACCACTATCAGCTAGGGAACCAGCAATCGCCAATTGATAAACTGTGCCCTTATCATAGCCCAGCTTATGAGCCATTACTGCACTAATTAATCCTGTAGCAATACAATGATGATATATGTAATCTTTTAGATTCGAAAAATTATTTAATTCAAAAAATATAGTACGATTTTTTAATATTTCCTCTATTAAAGGTAATATGATTCCACGAATTTTAACAATGTCTATTTTTGCGGAAGACTGCCAATTTATAAATTCTTTTTTAAACTGCAATACAGCTTCTTGATAATAAGTTTTAAATGAATCTTCTACTACAATTGTCTCTACAACAGTTTTACTTCCTATTTCTTTGTCTGACTTATCCTTATCAATAATCCCATCTTTAAATACAAGCACCTTTGAAATTTCAAAAACTTTAAGTACATGTAGTATTTCTGGAGTAATAATTGTATTTTTTGCGATGATTGGGTGTTGTGTATTAGCAAAAATATCTTGTGCTACTGTTTTCCCTATATAACTTTCATCAATGTTTACGTAAGTAGCTTCCAAAGGTTCTCTACCTCCTTGATTATGGAATTAATGGTTAAATCTATTTAATATTATACTCTTTTGAATTTTATTAAAAAATATTACTAAGTTAGCATTTTACAAAAAAAGACTATAGAAATTGAAGTGAAATTCAATTTTCTATAGTCCTTTTGGAATATTTTTACTCTTCTTCTACACTAGAATCATCTAAACCTTGTTCATTTTCTGCTGATTCTACTGTTTCTTCATCAGTTTCTTCTGAATCATCTTTTTTCACTCTAGCAACAGTTGCTACAAGTTCATCTTCTCCTAGACGGATTAGTCGAACACCTTGTGTAGAACGTCCAATTACCGAGATATCATTTACGTCCATACGAATGATAATACCGTTGATTGTAATCAACATAATATCTTCCGTACCATCTACTGTTTTCACAGCACACATTGGACCATTTTTCTCTGTTATTTGAATTGTTTTTAATCCTACACCGCCACGGTTTTGTAAACGATATTCAGATTCTGGTGTTCGTTTACCATATCCGTTTTCGGTTACAACTAATATTTCTTGACCAGGTTCAACGATTTCCATTCCTACTACATAATCGCCTTTACGCAATTTAATACCGCGCACGCCGGCTGCAGTACGTCCCATTGTTCGGATATCTTCTTCTTTAAAGCGAATTAACATCCCATCTCTTGTACCAATGATGACATCCTTCGTACCATCTGTTAAACGAACAGAGATTAATTCATCATCATCATGCAACCCTACAGCGATCAATCCATTTTTACGGATGTTAGCAAATTGAGAAAGTGGAGTTCGTTTTGTAATACCCATTTTGGTTGTGAAGATAAAATAAGCATCCTCTTGATAAGATTCAGAACGAATCATCGCAGTTACTTTTTCATGCTTTTCTAAATTCAATAGATTTACGATTGGTAAACCTTTTGCAGTACGGCTATATTCAGGGATTTCATATCCCTTTGTAAGAAAGACTTTTCCTTTAGAAGTAAAGAATAGAATGGCATCATGTGTTGAAGTGAATAGTAAATGTTCAACAAAGTCATCTTCATTTGTTCCCATTCCTTGAACTCCACGGCCACCACGTTTTTGACTTCGATAAGTATTGGAAGCAAGTCTCTTTATGTAACCATTATGAGTTAAAGTTACAACCGAATCTTCACGAGGAATCAAATCCTCATCTTCAAGCATTTCCATACCGCCAGCAGTGATTTGTGTACGACGTAAATCATTATATTTTTCTTTAATCTCGCTTATTTCATCGCGAATAATTTGAACTAGTTTTTCTTCATCGGCTAAAATCTCTTTTAACTCGCGAATCAATACTTGAAGTTCATTATATTCATTTTCAATTTTTTCGCGTTCCAATCCGCTTAAACGAACAAGACGCATATCTAAAATTGCTTGTGCTTGTCGTTCACTTAAATTAAAGCGTTCCATTAACACTGGTTTTGCTTCATCACCAGATCTAGAAGAACGAATAATGTTAATAATTTCATCAATATGATCTAAAGCAATTCGTAACCCTTCTAAAATGTGGGCACGATCTTCAGCTTTTCGTAAATCAAATTGAGTTCTACGAGTGATAACAATCTTTTGGTGTTCTAAATAATGATATAAAACTTCTTTTAAGCTTAAAACTTTTGGTTGGCCATTTACTAAAGCTAGCATATTGACACCAAAGTTAGATTGCATAGCTGTATGTTTATATAAATTATTCAGAATTACATTGGCATTGGCATCTCTTCGAACTTCCATTACGATACGCATACCACGTCGGTCAGATTCATCTCGTAATGCTGTAATACCGTCAATTCTCTTATCACGAACTAATTCAGCAATTTTCTCAATTAATCTTGCTTTGTTCACTTGGTAAGGAATTTCGTTAACGATAATCATTTCTTTCCCGTTTGGTTGTACTTCAATTTCAACCTTAGCACGTACCGTAATCGTACCACGCCCTGTTTCATACGCACGACGAATTCCACTACGTCCCATGATAACCCCACCAGTAGGGAAATCAGGTCCAGGAATAATTTCCATTAACTCTTCAGTAGTAATATCCGGATTTTTGGATAATGCTATTACTGCGTCAATTGTTTCACCTAATTGGTGTGGGGGAATATTCGTTGCCATCCCAACTGCAATACCAGATGCTCCGTTTAATAATAAGTTCGGAATTCGGGCTGGTAATACAACAGGTTCTTTTTCATTACCATCATAGTTATCTTGATAATCAATTGTATCTTTATTGATATCACGTAACATTTCCATCGTAATTTTTGAAATACGTGATTCTGTATAACGCATAGCAGCTGCGCCATCACCATCGACAGAACCAAAGTTCCCATGTCCATCAACTAACATATATCGATAACTAAAATCTTGTGCCATACGTACCATGGCATCGTAAATGGAGGAGTCACCATGAGGGTGATATTTCCCCATTACGTCACCTACGATACGTGCACTCTTTTTATATGGTTTATCTGAATAGTTTCCAAGTTCATGCATTCCGTATAAAATACGTCGGTGTACTGGTTTTAAACCATCTCGTACATCGGGTAATGCTCGAGAAACAATAACACTCATTGCATAATTTAAAAATGATGTTTGTACTTCTTCACTAATTTTTATCCCTTTTACTCCAGAATGTTCATTTTCCGCCATTAGGATAACCTCCCTTCAAAAAAGTTTAAATATCTAGATTTTGAACATAAACTGCATTTTCTTCGATAAAGTGTTTACGCGGTTCTACCTCATCCCCCATTAAGTCTTGGAAGATTCGATCTGCCTTCATCGCATCATCTAACTCTACTTGAAGTAAAGTACGATGTTCAGGATCCATAGTTGTTTCCCAAAGTTGCTCAGCGTTCATTTCACCTAAACCTTTGTAACGTTGTACGATCGGTTTTGGATTTTGAGGTAAACGTCCTAAAATCTCTTGCAGCTCATCATCTGAGTAACAATATTCCACGTGCTTACCTTGTTTTACTTGATAAAGAGGTGGTTGAGCAGCATATACATAACCTGCTTCAATTAACGGACGCATGAAACGGAAGAAGAATGTAAGTAATAATATACGAATATGTGCTCCGTCAACGTCGGCATCAGTCATAATAACAATCTTATGATAACGTGCTTTTTCCAAATCGAATTCTTCACCAATACCTGTACCAAATGCCGTAATCATTGCACGGATTTCTGCATTTGATAAGATTCGATTTAAGTTTGCTTTTTCTACGTTAAGGATTTTACCGCGCAGTGGCAAGATAGCTTGGAAGTAACGATCACGACCAGATTTTGCTGAACCACCAGCAGAGTCACCCTCTACAATATAAATTTCAGATTCCTCTGGATTTGTTGAAGTACAGTCTGCTAATTTACCAGGCAAACTTGATATTTCTAAGGCTGATTTACGACGAGTAAATTCACGAGCCTTCTTTGCAGCTAAACGTGCACGTGAAGCCATCATCCCTTTTTCAACGATTTTACGAGCTAGGGATGGATTTTCTAATAGGAATCGTTCAAATCCTTCAGAAAATAAAGAATTCGTAATTTGGCTTACTTCGGAATTTCCTAATTTCGTTTTAGTTTGACCTTCAAATTGTGGATCTGGATGTTTAACGGAAATAACTGCAGTTAATCCTTCACGAACATCTTCACCAGTTAAGTTTGAATCTGAATCTTTTAATAATCCTGATTTTCGAGCATAGTCATTAATCACACGAGTTAATGCCGTTTTAAAACCGGACTCGTGTGTTCCACCTTCATACGTATTAATGTTATTGGCAAACGAGTAAATATTTGAAGAGTAACCTTCGTTATATTGCATGGCAATTTCTACTGTTATGCCATCTTTTTCACCCATGACATCAATTGGTTCATGAGTTGGCTCTTTACCCTCGTTTAAATGCTCAACATATTCACGTATACCGCCTTCGAAATAGTACGAATCAGATCGTACTTCTTCTCCGCGCTCATCAGAAATTGTAATGCGAATACCTCGATTTAAATAAGCAAGCTCTCTAATACGAGTAGCTAAGATTTCATATTCAAATACTGTTGTTTCTCTAAAAATCTCAGCATCTGGTTTAAAGCGTGTAGTTGTTCCAGTTTCATCAGAGTCACCAATTACTTTTAATGGCTGAATTGTTTTACCACGTTCAAATTTTATAGAGTGAATATGTCCATCACGTTTTACATAAACTTCAGTTATTTCAGATAGAGCATTAACTACTGAGGCACCTACACCGTGTAGTCCTCCAGAAACTTTATAACCTCCACCGCCGAATTTACCACCTGCATGTAATACAGTCATGATAACTTCGACGGCAGGCATTCCCATCTTTTCTTGTATACTTACTGGAATACCACGTCCATTGTCTTCAACTCGAATCCAGTTATCCTTTTCAATAGCAACGACAATTTCAGAACAATAACCAGCTAAAGCCTCATCTATACTATTATCAACGATTTCCCAAACTAAATGGTGTAAACCTTTAGAGCTTGTTGATCCAATATACATCCCTGGGCGCTTACGAACTGCTTCTAACCCTTCTAATACTTGTATCTGATCAGCATCATAAGATTGTTGAACTTTTCCATCTTCTAAAGCCACCATATTCACCTACTCTTTCAAACTTAGTATGTGTAAAATTTACAAAGCTTTATCAATATAACTAAAACTTTCTATTTTCCACTTTTCAAACAATAAATCTATCCATGATTCTAACTTGGAAAATTTCTCCCATAACCATTTGCGATGGTCAAATATCAACTCATCGTCGAGAATACATCCACTATTTATCTTAAAATTCAATTGTACCTTGTTTCACATGAAACATTTTTGCATGTTGAATCGTTTCATGATGAATTCCGTCTGTACTAGTCGTTGTTACAAATGTCTGAACTTCACCTTGAATTGTATTTAGTAAATGTGATTGTCTATAATCATCCAGCTCAGACAACACATCGTCCAATAATAATATTGGCGTCTCTTTTGTTTCCTGCTTTATTAATTCAATTTCTGCAAGTTTTAAAGATAACGCAGTTGTTCGTTGTTGTCCTTGTGAACCGAATGTTTGAACGTTGTAATCATTTACAAAAAATTGCAAATCATCACGATGAGGACCTATTAATGTAACGCCGCGTTCTATTTCTTTTTGTTTTACTTCAGATAGCTTTTTTTTCAAAAATTCTGCCATCTCATCGGAAATCCAATTAGGATCTAAACCTGTAACCGGGCAATATTTAATTATTAATTTTTCAAGTCCTCGTGAAATTCCTGAGTGTATTTTTTCAGCCCATTCTTGTAAAAGTTCAACAAATTTAAATCTTTTACGAATAATTTGGACAGCCGATTGAATATATTGCTCAGTATAAATATCAAAAAGCATGTCGTTATTATTTAACTTGCCTTGATTTGTTTTAAGGAGATGATTTCTTTGTTTTAGTATTTTTTGGAAAGTTAAAAGGTCATGTAAATAAACAGGTGATATTTGACCAATCTCCATATCTATAAAACGTCTTCTAACTTGGGGACTTCCTTTTACGACATTCAAGTCTTCAGGAGCAAACATTACGACGTTCATTTGCCCTATATAATTACTTAACTTTGGTTGTTCAAGGTGATTGACTTTCCCTTTCTTACCCTTCTTAGAAATAGATAATTCCATAGGGAAGCTACCATATCGATTTTGTACATCACCTTCTATTTTACCATAGTCTGTATCCCAACGTATCAATTCTTTGTCATTAGTTGTGCGATGTGACTTTGCCATAGCTAAAACATAAATTGATTCCATCACGTTTGTCTTACCTTGTGCGTTTTCACCGATAAAGACATTAATTTTTGGGGAAAATTCTAAGTTTAGTGATTCATAATTTCGATAGTTTGTAAGTTGTAAACGTTCAATAATCATTAAATTTCTCCGTTCTTGTTTACAATCACATAACGGCCATTACCAGGTATGTTAATAACGTCTCCATGATATAGTTTACGGCCACGGCGATCGTCAACTTCGCCGTTCACATAGACATCATTTTCATGTAAAAACCATTTGGCCATACCACCTGAACTAATTGAATCAGTAAGCTTTAATGCTTGTCCTAACGTGATAAATTCAGTATCAATTACAATTTCATTCAAGCTGTTTCATCCTCCGATTTACAATACATCTATCTTTATATGATACCTAATTTTTTAACTTTACGCCAAGATTAGACAAAAGAAACCATTAAAATTTATTAAAAATTAAAAAAAAGATAGCCGATTTCTAATCGACTATCATAAATAACTTATTAGCTTAATATGTTCTAACAGGTAAGATTAATTGAAGTATTGTATCGTCATGAACAGAACGTATAATAAATGGTCTCATAGCACCTGCAAATTGAATGACAACATCTTGTCCATCAATCGCTTTTAATGCTTCCATCATGTATTTTGCACTAAATGAAATTTTTAAATTTTCTCCCTCAAGAGACTCAACTTGAATTTGCTCTTCTACTTTACCGATTTCAGGAGAGTTAGAAGAAATTTCGACAATATTTTCATCGAGTGTTTCAAATCGTACTACATTATTTCGATCTTCACGTGCTAATAGTGAAGCACGGTCAATCGCTTGTAATAAGGATTTACCATTAATCGTAATATTCGTTTTGAAATCATCTGGAATAAGACGAGATGTATCAGGATAATTTCCTTCAAGCAAACGAGAGAAAAATAAAACATTTTCAGCTTTAAATAATACTTGTTGATTTGTAATAACGATTTGAACTGGTTCTGTAGATTCACCAAGAATTTTATTTAATTCATTTAAGCTTTTACCTGGGATTACTACTGAAGTAACATCAGTTGGTAATTGTTCAAGTTTTGTTTTTCTACGAGCTAAACGGTGACTATCTGTTGCGACACAAACTAATTCTTCGCCTTGAATGTTCCAATTCACCCCTGTTAATACTGGGCGACTTTCAGAAGTTGCTACAGCAAATACTGTTTCACGAATAATCGATTTTAATAAATCAGCTGGGATTGAAAATTGTCGATCCATCGTAATTTCAGGAAGTAATGGATATTCAGTTGGATCTAGACCAATTAAGTGGAATTCTGATTTACCAGAACGAATATGTGTTTGGAAACCATTTGTAACTTCGATTTCTACATCATTTGTTGGTAACTTACGAACAATCTCATTAAACATTTTTGCTTGTAATACAATGGAGCCTGTTTCACTAATGTTAATTAACTGATCACCGTTTTCTTCAATCGGAATAAATGTTTGGATTGTTATATCCGCATCACTACCAGTTAACCTCATTCCCTCTTTAGTTACATCGATTTTTATCCCTGTCAAAATTGGAATCGTCGTTTTAGAGCTTACGGCTTTCATGACATCATTTAACGCATCCAACAATCGGTCTCGCATAATATCAAATTTCATTCATAATACCTCACTTATTAATTTAATTATTTTAAAAGATTTTAATAGATATAGTAGTAGGCACTGTGGATTTGTGGATAAGTCTGATTTCCCTTTAGAAATACAAACTATCCACATGTTTATAACTTGTTTATAAGATTGTGTGAAGTTACATTAATTATCCACAAGCTTATTTTCCTAACATACTACGAATTTGTTTCATATCTTGTTGTATCTGTTGATCGTCTTTTAATAATTTGGCGATTTTTTCATGAGCATGAATGACAGTTGTATGATCACGGCCTCCAAACTCCTCCCCAATTTTCGGTAAAGAGAAGTCTGTTAATTCTCGAGACAAATACATAGCTACTTGTCTTGGAAACGCAATTTGTTTGGTCCTACGTTTTGCCGCAAAGTCCTCTAGTTTTATGTGATAATGCTCCCCTACAGCTTGCTTAATATCAAGAATAGTAATAATACGTGGTTTTGAATTAGGGATTATGTCCTTTAATGCTTGTTGGGCTAATTCTGCTGAAATATCTTGATTTACTAATGAAGAGTAAGCCACTACTCGTATTAAAGCTCCTTCTAATTCACGAATATTCGTATCAATTTGATTAGCAATGTAATGCATTACTTCATTCGGAATATCTAGGCCATCTGCTTTCGCTTTTTTACGCAAAATCGCAATCCTAGTTTCTAAATCAGGAGGCGTAATATCTGTAATTAAGCCCCATTCGAAACGAGAACGTAAGCGATCTTCTAATGTAGGGATTTCTTTCGGTGGTCTGTCACTAGAAATGACAATTTGTTTTGATTCAGTGTGTAATGTATTAAATGTATGGAAAAATTCTTCTTGAGTTGATTCTTTTCCAGCAAGGAATTGAATATCATCTATTAATAAGACGTCTACATTACGGTATTTATTTCTAAAATCTACAGCTTTGTTGTCGCGAATTGAGTTAATAAACTCATTTGTAAACTTTTCAGATGATAGATAAACTACCTTAGCGTCTGGATTATGCTCTAATACATAATGTCCTATTGCATGCATTAAGTGGGTTTTTCCTAAACCAACCCCTCCATATATAAAGAATGGGTTGTATGCTTTTGCAGGTGCTTCAGCTACTGCAAGCGATGCAGCGTGGGCAAACCGGTTACCCGCACCAATTACAAATGTATCAAACGTATATTTAGGATTTAGCATCCCGGCAGAGCTATCATAATGCTCTGTATTCTTCGCTTGGATAATTGGAGCTGGTAATTCAAAGTCATCATCATCCTGATCTTTTTGAACAACAAATTTAATCAACAAGTCTTCACCCGTTAATTCAGATAAAATGCCCGCGATTAAATGGACATAATGGTTTTCTAACCAATCGCGAGCAAACGAATTTGGGGCAGCAATAATTACATTCGACCCTTTATAAGAAAGTAATTTTGTTGACTTTAACCACGTTTCAAAGCTTGGTTTTGAAATTTTTTGTTCAACTTGAGCCAGGACATTGTTCCATAATTCTTCTAAATGTTCCAAGCCTTCGTCTCCTTTACTAATATTAAATTAAATTAATTTCCATTATATTTTTTCAAGTATTACACAAAATCACATACTGTGGATAACTATTATCCATATCTAGTGCAAAACTTTGTCCACAGGTTATTAACAATTGTGGATAAATAAAATCCATTCAAAATATTCCACAAGGGAAAACATAATAATCGTATCAAAAAAATATAGTCATTTCAATAGCTGAAGAAACTTATCCACAAAACGTATATTTATGCACTCTGTAGTTTTCCACAAGAGGTTGGTATGTGTAAAAAGTGTGATTAAGTCTTGTGGATAAAAAAATGGGACAAATTATTATCCACACGGGGTGTTTATATATTTCTAAACATTTGTGGATAATTGAAAAAGCACATGTCATAATTCAATGATTGACACTAGCACTGAATTTTATATATAATATTTAAGTCTGTATGTTGAATAGAGATTTAACTTCATTGCCAAAATGGAGTTTATAGCCATAGGCGCAGTGTTCATACTATTAAGAGACGTGTGTTGATCATACGTGAGAAAAATAGTGACGATGATTACGCTAAGGCGAATTGAATTAAAAACTTTCATCTGGAGGTGTTATATATATGAAACGCACATACCAACCAAAAAAACGTAAACACAGTAAAGTACATGGTTTCCGCGCACGTATGAGTACTAAAAACGGTCGTAAAGTATTAGCTGCTCGTCGTCGTAAAGGAAGAAAAGTATTATCAGCATAAGTCCACTGAGCTTCATCAGTGGTCTTTTTTTCTTTCATGTGGTTTAACTTTTAAGGAAAGCGTTACCATTGTATATCTGAAGCTAGGTTAGGTGATTAATCATATGAAAAAACGTCAACGAGTTAAGAAAAATGAGGATTTTCAAAAAGTATTTAAGCGCGGGAAATCTTTCGCAAATCGCCAATTTGTAGTTTATTGTTTGCAAAAAGAGGGACAAGATGAATTTCGGATTGGATTATCTGTAAGTAAAAAGATAGGTAAAGCTGTAACTCGTGTACAAGTGAAGAGATATATAAGACAAGTCTTTTTAGAATTAAAAGATCAATTAAGACAAGATATGGATTATGTTATTATCGCCAGAAATCCGGCGGCCACATTAGATTTTCATGAAACGAAAAAAAGCTTAGAACATGTGTTGAAAATCGCAAAGGTGATAAAAAAATAGTCAACTTTACTGTTTAAGTAGAAACAATAGTAGAGTGATTTTTCATCACATGGTAAAATAGCTAAAATATAGTGAAAATTCACTAATAAATATAGAGAAAAAATTGAATAGTGCTTTAGGAGGAAGAAGATTGAAGAAAAATCTTTGGGTGATTCTGTCACTTGTATCCGTAGTTCTACTACTTTCGGGTTGTACAGAATTTGATCAACCAATTTCATCAGAAAGTAAGGGCTTCTGGAATGAGTTTATCGTTTGGCCACTCGTTTCATTCATTAAACTCTTTGCAGATTTACTTGGATCTTATGGTCTAGGAATTATTGCTGTTACAATTATTATTCGTTTAGTAATTCTTCCATTGACGATTAAACAAGTAAAAAGCTCTAAAAAAATGCAAGAAATTCAACCTAAATTAAAAGAGCTACAACAGAAATATGCTTCAAAAGATGCTATTACTCAACAAAAGTATCAACAAGAGATGATGGCTCTAATGCAAACTGCTGGTGTAAATCCTCTTGCAGGATGTTTACCAATCTTAATCCAAATGCCAATCTTAATTGGTTTCTATCATGCAATCAGTCGTATGAATGCAACACCAGAATTATTCCCATTAGGAACGTTTTTAGTTTTCCCATTAGGTGAACCAAGTATTGTACTTGCAATCCTAGCTGGTTTAATCCAATATGTTGTATTAATGACAGGACCTGCAATGGACAATCCTCAAATGAAAGTCATGATGTACATCATGCCATTAATGATCGTTGGATTTGGTATCGTTTTACCAGCTGCCTTATCATTGTATTGGGTTGTCGGAAATATCGTTTCAGTAATTCAAAACCTTGCAATTTACAAGCCTTGGAATAAAAACAAAGAAGCTGCTACAACGGGAGGAGCAAAAAAGTGAAACAAATTACGCAAACAGGCGCGAGCGTTAATGAAGCGCTTCACTTAGCGTTACAGAAACTTGGGGTAACACGCGATCAAGTAGATGTTGAAGTTTTACAAGAAGGTAAAAAGGGATTTTTAGGTTTTGGTGCAAAACCTGCTGAAATACGAGTTACGGTAATAGAAGAAAAGCAAGAATTTGTTAAAGAAGAGTTACCAACTGTTCAAGATAAAATTAGTGAAGTAAATGAAACAAAAATAGAAGAAGTACAACCTATTGAAAAAGAATTAATCGAGCAAACAAGTGATGTAAACGAATCTGAAAGTCATGAAGTAGATCAACCAGAATCTACAGACGTTGATCCAATCGAAAAAGCAAAACAATATATTATTGATATTGCAAAAGAGATGAATATTCATGATTTAACAATTCAATCAGAATTTGAAGGGAAACGTTTATTATTTAAGCTTGAAAGTGAAAAAGCTGCATTATTAATTGGTAAGCATGGAGCAACACTAAATTCATTACAACAATTAACTCAGCTTGTGATTAATAATTACGCGAAAACGTATATTTCTTTAACAATAGATGTTGAAAATTATCGTGAGAGACGTCAATCTACATTAGAAGGTTTGGCTGATCGAATGGCTGATAAAGCCGTTAGGACTGGAAGAAAGGTTGCTTTTGAACCTATGCCATCCTATGAAAGAAAAATCATTCATAATGCATTAGCAAATCGAATTGATATTGAAACTTACTCTGAAGGAAAAGAACCAAATCGTTATTTAGTGATTGAACCTTTAAAGTAATTTAAAAACTAAAAGTTAGTAAGGCAAAACTATATTATGTAGTTTTGCCTCTTTTATTTAAAAATTTATGGTACGAAAAAATTGTCCTAACTAATACCTTTGGATTGTGATATTTTTTCAATAGAGTGGGAAATTTAGAATATCTATTGGAAAGATGATGGACGAAATTGGCGCCAATTCATCAACTTTAATAAATAAATCGCCGTTTGAAGTCTTTCCAAAAGAGCTAGCACAGTTAAAATATGAAAGTTACGAAAAAACATTTGCTGGGAATCGAGTAAATTATGAAATTGAGTTAAATGGAAAACTTATTTATGTGAATACTAGTCCTATTAAAACTGGATACGATTTCATAATACTCTAATATTAAAAAAGACCATTTGCTTGTAAATGGTCTTTTTAGTTTGATTTAATCTTCATTCTACCGAAAGTTTACATCCGACATACTTAGAATTATGTGCAATCACACATAATATTGAATAAGTCGTATACGGAGTTTGCAAGATTGGACATTTCTTGTTTTCAATTTGTACTCTTAAATTAAGTTATCCACATGTGGAAAACTGCTTTACTTCCACATTTTTTAAAAATATGTTACTCTAAATTGTTAGTAACTGTCGATCATGCTATTATCCTCATGTGGATAAACGTACTGTTAAATAAAAGTATTCGTTTGATATAGATGTGAATAAGTATTAGAAGTTGAATGTACTGATTTAGGAGGAATTAATAAAATGGAATTTGATACAATTACTGCGATATCCACGCCAATGGGTGAAGGAGCCATTGCCATCGTACGATTAAGTGGTGATGAAGCAGTAAAAATTTCCGATAAAATATTCAGGTCGCCAAGTGGCAAAAAATTAGCGGATGAAAAAACACATACAATCCATTACGGTCATTTAATTGATCCAACTACAAATGATGTAGTAGAAGAAGTAATGGTGTCATTAATGCGCGGACCAAAAACTTTCACTAGAGAAGATGTAGTAGAAATAAATTGCCATGGTGGGATTGTTTCTGTAAATCGAGTTTTACAACTTGTATTAAGAAACGGAGCAAGATTAGCAGAACCTGGTGAATTTACAAAGCGTGCCTTTTTAAATGGCCGAATTGATCTGTCACAGGCAGAGGCAGTAATGGATTTAATTCGTGCGAAAACAGATAGAGCAATGAACGTTGCTCTTGGTCAAATGGATGGAAAATTATCAAGATTGATTGGGGAGTTAAGACAAGCCTTAATTGAGACTTTGGCACAAGTGGAAGTAAATATAGATTATCCTGAATATGATGATGTAGAAGAAATGACAGTCCCAGTATTACTTGAAAAATGTTCTTGGGTGCATGAGGAAATAAAAAAATTACTACAAACATCGTCACAAGGGAAGATTTTACGTGAAGGCTTATCTACTGTAATATTAGGAAGACCAAATGTAGGGAAGTCATCATTATTAAATAGTTTGGTCCATGAAAATAAAGCAATTGTTACGGATATTGCAGGAACAACTCGTGATATTATAGAGGAATATGTCAATGTAAGAGGAATTCCACTTCGACTAGTTGATACAGCAGGTATCCGTGAAACAGAAGATATCGTTGAAAGAATAGGGGTAGAAAGATCCCGACAAGTTTTAAAAGAAGCGGATTTGATTTTACTTGTATTAAATGCAGCTGAAGAATTATCAGTTGAAGATGAGAGACTTTTTGAAACGATTCAAAATATGGATTTTATCGTTGTAGTTAATAAAACAGATTTACCACAGAAAATAGATCTAGATAAAGTAAAAGTGTTGGCGAATGGTAGAAAAGTGGTTACAACTTCATTGCTAAGAGAAGAGGGAGTAATTGAACTAGAAGAAGCTATTGCTGCACTGTTCTTTGAAGGACAAATTGAGTCAGAAGATTTAACTTATGTTTCGAATTCACGACATATTGCATTATTACATCAAGCGTTAGATACTATTAAAGATGCAATTGATGGTGCACAAAGCGGTGTTCCAGTTGATATTGTTCAAATTGATGTAACAAGAACGTGGGAAATTTTAGGTGAAATAGTAGGAGATACAGTACAAGAAAGTTTAATCAATCAATTGTTCTCTCAATTTTGTCTTGGAAAATAAATACTTTGTTGAAACGATATAAATGGGTAAATTAACATAAACGTTAAAGATTAGAGAGGAAGATAAGCATGACAACGACTACTTATGAAGCAGGTACGTTTGATTGTATTGTAATCGGCGCTGGTCATGCTGGTGTAGAAGCAGCATATGCGGCTAGTAAAATGGGTGCTAAAACACTCATGTTAACGATCAATATAGATATGATTGCCTTTATGCCATGTAATCCATCCATTGGAGGACCTGCAAAAGGGATTGTAGTTCGCGAAATCGATGCATTAGGCGGATTAATGGGGAAAGTGATCGATAAAACCCATATCCAAATGCGTATGTTAAACACAGGTAAAGGACCTGCAGTACGTGCTTTACGTGCCCAAGCAGATAAAGTCCTTTATCAACGTGAAATGAAACGTATTTTAGAGGAACAAGAAAATTTAACGATTTACCAAGCTATGGTTGATGAATTAATCGTTGAAGACGATGAAGTAAAAGGTGTTATTACTCAAACTGGTGCAATTTACCGAGCAAAAACAGTAATAATAACAACTGGTACTTATTTGCGTGGGGAAATTATTATCGGTGACTTGAAATATTCAAGTGGTCCAAATAATATGCGACCATCATTAAAACTTGCTGATAACTTACTTGAATTAGGATTCGATATTGTACGTTTTAAAACGGGAACTCCTCCACGTGTTAACAGTAAAACGATCGATTATAGTAAAACGGAAATTCAGCCTGGTGATGAAGAACCACGTGCTTTTAGCTTTGAAACAACTGAATTTATTTTAGATCAATTACCATGTTGGTTAACTTATACAAGCTTAGAAACACATGAGATTATCAACAATAATTTAGACAAAGCACCAATGTTTACAGGATTAGTAACTGGACCTGGACCACGTTACTGCCCATCTATTGAGACGAAAGTAGTTCGTTTTAATGATAAACCACGCCATCAAATTTTCTTAGAGCCAGAAGGAAGAGATACAGATGAAGTATATGTTCAAGGTTTATCAACAAGTTTACCTGAAAATATACAAAATCTAATGCTAAAATCAATTCCCGGATTAGAAAATGCAGAGATGATGCGTGCTGGTTATGCGATTGAGTACGATGCAGTTATTCCAACTCAATTATGGCCAACACTAGAAACAAAACGAATTAAAAACTTATTTACTGCTGGTCAAATAAATGGTACGAGTGGTTATGAAGAAGCAGCTGGCCAAGGAATTATGGCAGGTATTAATGCTGCATGTAAAGTATTAGGAAAAGATGAAGTAATTCTTAAACGTTCAGATGCCTATATTGGCGTGCTTATAGACGATTTAGTAACTAAAGGTACAAATGAACCTTATCGTTTATTAACTTCTCGCGCGGAATATCGTTTATTGCTAAGACATGATAACGCAGATTTACGACTAACAGAAATAGGATATAAGTTAGGAATGATTCCTGAAGAGCGTTATGCTAAATATTTGTTAAAGAAAGAACAAATTGAATCAGAAATCGCTAGACTACGAGAAGTAATCATCAAACCAAACGAAAAAACGCAAGAAGTAATTCGTTCTGTTGGCGGTACAGAATTGAAAGATGGTATACGTGCAGCAGATTTAGTGAAGCGTACTGAAATGAATTATGAGTTAGTGGCTTCATTATCACCTTCTGAAGTTGAACTTAGTGATGAAGTGAAAGAGCAAATAGAAATCCAATTGAAATATGAGGGTTATATTCAAAAAGCTTTAGCACAAGTTGAGAAACTTCACAAAATGGAAGAAAAGAAAATACCAGAAAACATTGATTATGATGCGATTTCTAGCTTAGCTACTGAAGCTAGAGAAAAACTAAAAGAGGTTCGTCCGTTAACAATTGCTCAAGCCTCTAGAATTTCAGGTGTTAACCCTGCAGACATTTCAATTCTTCTTGTTTATATTGAACAAGGAAAGATTGCGCGAATCAGTAATTAATTGATAAATGAGCGTTCGGGTGGGAAAAATGACTCGAACGCTCGCTTTTTAAGATGGACAGGATTTCGTATACTTAAAGGAGACCCACTATGAACGAAAAAGAATTTGTTGAAGCATTGAAAGAAAAGGGTATTCAATTAACAGATGAACAAATCAATCAGTTTAAACAATACTTCGAATTACTAGTTGAATGGAACGAAAAAATGAACTTAACTGCCATTACTGATCTAGAAGGTGTATATTTAAAACATTTTTATGATTCCATTAGTGCAAGTTTTTACTTTGACTTTACAAAAGTGACAACTGTTTGTGATGTAGGAGCGGGGGCTGGTTTCCCAAGCTTACCAATTAAAATTTGTTTCCCACACTTACAAGTAACAATCGTCGATTCATTAAATAAAAGAATTGGATTTTTAAATCATTTAAGTGAACAATTGAATTTAGATCATGTAGAGTTTGTTCATGCTCGTGCTGAAGAATTTGGACAAAATCCAAAATATCGTGAAAAATTCGATGTTACTACCGCACGTGCAGTTGCAAGACTATCTGTTTTATCAGAGTTTTGTATTCCTTTAGTAAAAAAGGGAGGCAATTTCGTAGCATTAAAAGCAGCAGCTGGACCAGAGGAATTAAAAGATGCAAAAAAAGCAATTTCTACACTGGGTGCAAAAATAAAAGAAGAATATGCTTACAAACTTCCAGTTGAAGAAAGTGATCGTACACTTTACGTCTTTGATAAAATTAAGGAAACACCTA
Source organism: Ureibacillus sp. MALMAid1270 (assembly GCF_049202975.1). Classification (NCBI taxonomy): domain Bacteria; kingdom Bacillati; phylum Bacillota; class Bacilli; order Caryophanales; family Caryophanaceae; genus Ureibacillus; species Ureibacillus sp. MALMAid1270. The sequence continues at coordinate 18,176 of NZ_JBMIRP010000093.1, forward strand.
AAAAATATCCTAGAAAACCTGGTGTTCCAAATAAAACTCCTATTCAATAATAAGAATTGAATGGAATATTGTTACGGAAAAATACAGATTGTTCCACGTGAAACATCTAAATTGTCTCTTTTTTCTGTTTCACGTGTGTTTTTTATATGAAATTGTTTCATGTGAAACATTTCCAAATGGAAAAATATTTAATCTTAAAAAAATTTGCATTTATATTCATACATAATCTATAGTTAGTACAGTTTAGTAATTTAATAGATAGAGTTTCTAAAAATAGGGGATCTCTATGTCTTTATGACTGTCATATAGGATAAATATAGTGTTAAGTCTATGATATTATTATACTGTACATTTTAATATATTTCGTTGATAATATAATATAGGAGTTAGAAAGTTTCAAAAAGGTGGTGCCATTGGATGAAAAGTCCTTTTTCACGTTTTTTCGGAGGCGGGGATAAGCTAGCATCTGAGGTTAAGAGTGATGTGGAAGTAATAGAAAGCAAGTCTACTGAAGAAGTAGTTAAAATAACAATTGATAAAATTATTCCAAATCGTTATCAACCCAGAACAGTTTTTGATGAAGAAAAAATTGAAGAATTAGCAAGAACGATTCATACGCACGGTGTTATTCAGCCAATCGTTGTAAGACGTTTTAATGAAGACCAGTACGAAATCATTGCTGGTGAACGTCGCTATCGGGCAATGAAAAAACTTAATTGGACTGAAGTTCCTGCTATAGTTCGTAATTTAAGTGATAAAGAGACAGCTTCAATTGCTTTAATAGAAAATTTACAAAGAGAAGAGCTAACTGCAATTGAGGAAGCAATGGCTTATCAGCAACTAATCGAACTCCATTCATTAACACAAGAAGCACTTGCTCAACGTCTTGGAAAAGGCCAATCGACGATTGCTAATAAAATACGATTATTAAAGTTACCACAAAACGTTCAGGAAGCGATTCTGAAAAGAGAAATTTCTGAAAGACATGCACGTGCTTTAATATCGATTAAAGATGAAGAAACACAAAGTGAATTAGTAAACCTTATTAAAGAATATGACTGGAACGTACGCCAGTTAGAAGATTATATACAGCAACTATTAGCACCAAAAGAAGATGAAGTTAAGAAAGAAAGAACTAAAAGAAAAGCAATTAGTAAAGATATACGAATTGCAGTTAATACTATTAGACAATCACTATCGATGGTTACTAAAAGCGGTATAAATGTAAAAACTGAAGAAGAAGATTCGGAAGATTTCTATACAATTACTGTTAAAATACCAAAGAAAAAGAATTAATAGACTTCAAATGGTTCCTTATTAAAAAAGGAGCCATTTTTATTTCGTTTTTTCAACCTAAATATTATTTTTTTGTTAGAATAGTAGAAGTACAATAAACTAGTTTTTTATTGTTATTAAACAAAACAATTAATTATTTGACCATTTTAATAGAAAACTGAACGATGAAAGTAGGTGCAAACGTCTTGGGAAGAATTATTGCTATAACAAATCAAAAGGGTGGTGTTGGTAAAACAACGACATCTGTAAATTTGAGTGCTTGTTTAGCTTATCTAGGAAAAAAAGTATTACTTATTGACATTGATCCACAAGGCAATGCAACAAGTGGTGTTGGTATCAATAAAGGAGAAACACAACATTGTATTTATGATGTGTTAATTGATGATGAAGATATAAGAAATGTAATTAAAGAGACGAAGGTTGAAAATTTATCTTTAGTCCCTGCAACGATTTCCCTTGCTGGTGCAGAAGTTGAATTAGTTTCTACAATTTCAAGGGAAGTTCGATTGAAGCATGCATTAGATGAAGTGAAAGATCGATATGATTACATGATTATTGATTGTCCGCCTTCGTTAGGCTTACTTACAATTAATGCATTAACAGCTGCTGATGCAGTAATCATTCCTGTTCAATGTGAATTTTACGCATTAGAAGGATTGAGTCAGTTATTATCAACAGTTCGACTTGTTCAAAAACATTTAAATCAAGAATTATATATTGATGGTGTTGTCTTAACAATGCTCGATGCTCGTACGAATTTGGGAATTCAAGTTATTGAAGAAGTAAAAAAATATTTCCAAGATAAAGTTTACAAATCAATTATTCCAAGAAATGTTCGTTTAAGTGAAGCTCCGAGTCATGGCGAGCCAATTATCATTTACGATCCAAAATCAAGAGGTGCAGAAATCTATTTAGAGTTGGCAAGGGAAGTGATAAAAAATGGCTAGAGGATTAGGTAAAGGTTTAGATGCTTTGTTACCAGCCGTTGATAATGAGAATGAAGTTAAAAAAATATCGATTCAAAAATTAGTTGCTAACCCTTATCAACCACGTAAAATTTTTGAAGATGAAGCAATTAAGGAATTAGCACAATCCATACATGAACATGGAATTATTCAACCAATTGTCGTACGAAAAAAAGGAACGAAATATGAAATCGTTGTAGGTGAAAGACGTTTTAGAGCCGCAAAATTAGCAAACTTAGATGAAGTTCCTGCCATTGTAAAAGAAATGACAGAAGAACAAATGATGGAAGTTGCTATTTTAGAGAACCTTCAACGTGAAGACTTAACACCTATTGAAGAAGCAGAAGCTTATCAAAGTTTAATTGAAAAATTAAATTTCACACAAGAAGATCTTGCGAAACGATTAGGGAAATCACGCCCACACATAACGAATCATATTCGCTTACTTCAATTACCAGAGGTTGTTAGACAAATGATCAACGATGGGGCTCTATCAATGGGGCACGGAAGAACGTTGCTAGGGTTGAAAAACAAAAGAAGAATACCTGAAGTTGCAAATAAAGTAATCAAACAACAACTCAATGTCCGCCAACTAGAAAATTTAATTAAAGAATATAATGAAAATGTTTCACGTGAAACACCAAAAACTAGAAAAGATATATTCGTTCAATCAAAAGAAACTCAATTACGAGAGTACTTTGGAACAAATGTTCAAATCAAGAAAACAAAAAATAAAGGTAAAATTGAAATTGAATTTTACTCAGAAGAAGATTTAGAGCGAATATTAGAAATATTAGAATTAGAAGAGGAATAAAAAGTAATCGAGCGCCAATCGGACTGGTGCTCGATTTTATTCGTAAAAATCAATGATATGTAGCCAATACAACATAGATAAAAGAAGGTTAACTACATGTTTAATAAGCACCTAATGTATTGAACAACAGATATTTATTAGGCAAGTGTATAGTTAGATAGGAGACGAAGAATGATTCTATTAGGCGCAATTATTAACTCCGTGTTAGTTATGATCGGTTCGGTAATTGGTAGATTATTTCAAAGCATACCCGAACAGATGAAAAGTACTGTTCTCCAAATAATAGGACTTGCAGTAGCGGTATTGGGAATTCAAATGGGCTTTGAAACTAGTAATGTCGTCATTGTAATTATTAGTTTAGTAATTGGAGCAGTTATTGGTGAATGGATTGACTTAGATAAACAAATTGGGAAGTTAGGTAAATGGGTAGAATCGCTGTTTAAAAGTAAAAAACAGAATACTACCACAAGCATTTCAGATGGATTTGTAACGGCAACGTTATTATTCGTAATAGGATCAATGGGAATAATAGGAGCATTAGATAGTGGCTTAAGGAATAATCATGATGTTTTGATAACGAAGGGAATTATTGATGGATTTATTGCGATTATTTTATCTTCAACATTAGGTCTTGGTGTATTATTATCTGCTGTTCCAATTCTTATTTATGAAGGAACTATTGCGCTTTTAGCAGGCATAATAAGTAAGTATATACCAGAAGCAGCCCTCAATTTATACATAAAAGAAATGACTGCTACAGGTGGTATTATGATACTAGCTATTGGGTTAAATATGGCTGGCTTAACTAAAATTCGAGTAGCCAATTTGCTCCCTGGAATCATCGTAGTGGGCATAGTTGTTGCTATTATTTTTCCCTTTCAGTGAATAACGTTGCCAAGCTAATAGTAATGCTCTAGCTATTTTATCGCTCATCGAATAGGTTGTTTTAAGACGAGTATTTTGCAAAACAATCATTTCCATAAATCCACCAACATTAACAATACCTTTAATCGAAATATCACCAATTGCTGGTAGATCTTTTTTGACTGCTTTTCCTGGTAAAAGGGGTCCTTCGTGAACGATAATCTGACCGATATTTTTTTCTGACCCTAAGCATGCATCGATGGCCACGACAAATGGAGTAGTACTTGACTGTTGTAGTTCTTCCACTGTGTCTTGCAAATTGACGGCATGTAAAGGATTTTCTAATGTTCCAATTACTCTAAAAGGAAAAGAGTGATAGCTTTCTAGAAAACTTCCTGTAAGTGGGCCAAGTGAATCACCTGTAGAACGGTCAGTTCCAATACAACAAAAAATGATTTGCTCATGGCCAAATGGGATATAATTAAGGAATAGGTCACTTAAACGCCATACAGCGCCAGATTGTTCATGATGAACAAAAGATCTAACAGTTTCGTTTATATTCTGCATAATAATCTCTCTTTCTTAAATTTTATGAAAAAAGGATTCTCTAAAACTTGTGCTTTAACTTATTGTTATGCAGTATATTCAAAAAATTAGGTAGTTATACAAGGAGTGAAAAAATGGTAGAAGAAAATATAATTACTGACCCTGGTGCAATTGCTAGAATGACAGAACATTTTTGGAATTATTTAAAGAGTGAGGAATTGTGGAATTTTATAACAAATGCTTCCGTAAAAATTATTTCAATCTTACTGCTTTCGTATTTAGTCATTTTTATAGGTAAACGGATCATAAAACGAATCTTTTCACTAAGAGTCAAAACTCCGATTAATTATAGTGAACGACGTCAAAAAACCATTGTAAAATTGTTACAAAGTGTACTTTCGTATGTTGTCTACTTTACTGCAATCATTGCAATCCTATCAGCTTTAAATATTGAAGTGATGGGATTACTTGCAGGAGCTGGGATTGCAGGTTTAGCGATTGGTTTTGGAGCTCAAAGTTTAGTAAAAGATGTGATCACAGGATTTTTCATCATCTTAGAAGATCAATTTGGTGTAGGAGATTATATTAGATTAAATACATCGAGTGTAGCAGAAGGAACAGTTGTAGAAATCGGTTTAAGAACAACAAAAATATTAGGGACGACTGGTGAACAATTCATCATCCCGAATGGTCAAATAACAGACGTTATCAACTTTTCAGTTAATAACTCAAAAGCGATTATTGATATGCAAGTTGGAATTGAAGCTGATATTGAAGCTGTTGAAAAATTAGTAACTGATTATCTGAAAACTTTACCAAATCAATTTGAAGAATTAGTGGGTGTTCCATCGTTTCTAGGTGTTCAAAGTTTTACAGGAACAGAAGTAACAATAAGAATTGTTGCTGAAACGAAACCTTTACAACATTATGCGATTGCACGGGTAATTCGTCGTGATGTAAAAGACATTTTAGATAAAAACGGAATTCCTATGGCATATCCAAAAATGATGTTATATGATCGAGGGAGAGGAAATGCAGATTCGGGAGGAGAGAATGAATAATGGAAACAAAATCATTTGGATTACATGATATTGTCGAAATGAAAAAGCAACATCCTTGTGGGACAAATGCTTGGAAAATCATTCGTATGGGTGCAGATATTCGAATCAAATGTGAAGGTTGCGGTCATAGTGTACTAATTCCTCGTCGTGAATTTGAGAAAAAAATGAAGAAAATCAAAGTAAAAGCAAATCCAGAACAATAGCTAACAAGATATAAATAGAAACGAATTAGACTTTTTCAGTACTTATCAATATAATAGACACTGGTAAAAAACGTATAAAGACAGTTTGTAATAAGAAAGGTCGTGTCAATTTTAATGTCACTTACAGCAGGGATCGTAGGGCTACCCAACGTAGGGAAGTCAACATTATTTAACGCAATAACAAAAGCAGGTGCTCTTGCAGCAAACTATCCATTCGCAACAATTGATCCAAACGTTGGTGTTGTAGAAGTTCCAGATGCCCGTTTAGATAAACTTACAGAATTAGTAGTACCAAAGAAAACAGTTCCTACTGGATTTGAATTTACTGATATTGCAGGAATTGTAAAGGGTGCTTCTAAAGGTGAAGGTTTAGGAAATAAATTCCTTTCTCATATTCGTGAAGTAGATGCAATTTGCCAAGTAGTACGTTGTTTCGAAGATGAAAATATTACTCACGTATCTGGTTCTGTAAATCCAATTGATGATATTGAAGTTATTAACTTAGAGCTTATTTTAGCCGATATGGAATCAGTGGAAAAACGCATTCAACGTGTAAGTAAAATGGCGAAACAAAAAGATAAAGAAGCAATGGTAGAAGAACCAATTCTACTTAAAATTAAAGAAGCTTTAGAAAATGAAAAACCAGCACGCTCTGTAGAATTAACTGATGACGAATTAAAAGTTATTAAAGGACTTCATTTATTAACTATTAAACCAATGCTTTATGTAGCGAACGTATCTGAAGACGAAGTTGCGGATGCAGAAAACAATAAATACGTTCAACAAGTGAAAGAATATGCAGAAGCAGAAGGTGCACGTGTTATTACAATCTGTGCAAAAATCGAAGAAGAAATCTCTGAACTAGACAATGATGAAAAAGCAATGTTCTTACAAGAACTTGGAATCGAAGAATCTGGTTTAGACCAACTGATTCGTGCTTCTTATGATTTATTAGGATTAGCAACATACTTTACAGCAGGTGTACAAGAAGTTCGCGCATGGACGTTCCGTAAAGGGATGAAGGCTCCACAATGTGCAGGAATTATTCACTCAGATTTTGAGCGTGGATTTATTCGTGCAGAGACGGTTTCTTATGATGATTTAGTAGAAGCGGGCTCAATGCAAGCTGCGAAAGAAGCTGGAAAAGTACGTTTAGAAGGTAAAGAATACGTAGTACAAGACGGAGACATTATGTTATTCCGCTTTAACGTTTAATAAAAGACCATAAACTGTTACCATTTAGGTAGCAGTTTTTTATTTATTCCTTAAGTTGAAAAGGGGATGTGAAATGTTTAATGAAGCTGAAAAGAAAAAGATAAAAAGTTTTTCTGAACAAATGGATAGAGAAAAAAGAATTCTTCCTGAAGTGTTGGAATTAATTTATGAACAAAAACTTTTCAAAGTTTTTACACCAATGGCATTAGACGGCTTATCTCTATCTCTAGTTGATGGATTGAAAATCTTTCAACGGGTAGGAGCGGTGGATGGAAATGTTGGATGGACTGTCACAATTGGCTCAGGAGGGAATATGTTTATCCCATTGTTCGATCAGCGAGTATGTTAGGAACGCTTTAGCCATAGAGAAGCTGTAATTGTTGGAAGTGGTAAATTTGGTACTGCTGAACGAGTTAATGGGGGATATATTATTTCTGGTACATGGAAATATTGTAGCGGCTCAGACTATGCAACTCTTTTTACAATGAATTGTAGATTGGCAGATAGTGAGGAAATTGTAACTTGTAGTGTTCCACGTGAAACGGTAGAAATCATCCCGGATTGGAACGCGATGGGATTAAGAGCAACTTCTAGTCATTCTATGAAGTTGAGTAATGTGTTTGTCAAAGATGAGGAAACTTTCAAGTTCGATCATTTTCAAAATCAATACGAATTACCCGTGCATAGTTTTCCATTCATCACGTTTTCTGAAGCCTCATTTTTCTCACTTTGTTTAGGTTTAACAGAACAGTTTTTATCTGAAGCAGCTGAAATATTAGAGCGAAAAAAAGATCATCTCGGATTAGAACGCTATCAATACGTCATGGAACAATGCAGTCAGCATAAATCAAAATTAGAAAATATCGAAGAACGATTTTTTAGTTTGGTTTCTACATACTGGGAGAAACATAACCAGGGGAAAAATTAGATGAAACTGACTTAGCAACATTCACTGCATTTTGTAAGGAACATTCGACGGAAATATTAATGTCAGCCCATTCCCTAATACGTTATTTTGGTATGGATGGGATAATGGAAAATTCCCCTCTAAACCGTGCATGGCGTAATTTATGTACGGCAAGTCAACATATGTTTTTAACACCATAAACATAAAAAAACTACTCACTCTCGTAGTCAAGCTTCATTAAGAGAGGGTAGTTTTTTAATTGTGATGATATACATATAGTCTAGGCAACTCTGGATCATCTTTTATTAAACAATCATTTGGATATTTCTTTAATTCTTTATACATATATAAATCACCAATGGCACCTGCTATTAAAAATGCACCAAGCATTACAACTAAGTTTGAATCAATTGCAAAACCAATTACTGAAGGTAAAGCACCAGTAGTCCAAAAAGGCAGTAGTAAAGCTTTTCTCATTACATGGTTTTTTAATGGTTTAGTTGTCGTAGCGTAAGCAATACCTAGTTTTAGATTTAACCCATAGTCTAGCTCTTTTAACTTCACTCGACCGAAAATAACAAACCCAATTAAATGAAACAACTCATGCAAAATAATTAATAGTACATAACCTATACAAAAAATAATAAACGACCAAAAAGTAATTGATAGTGAAAATCTTTGGTGAATAAGACTATTAATCGCGATAAATAGTACAGTTAATATTATTGTTGCCAAAAGATTAGCTTTCGCCATTTTCCTCATATCTAATTCAATTACAGTCGGATTTGATTGTAGTTCCAAAGTTCTCACTTCCTTAACTAATATTATAACAGAGTGTATTAGTAAATGGGTGACGATATTCTTTATTGCAAGATGTTTTATTTTATGATATAATCCGAAGATGTGAGTAATAAAATTATTCACTCCTTGCTCCCTAAATTTAGGAGAGCCAAAGTCCATAAGGAGGTGCAGATAAAGATGAGAAAGTATGAATTAATGTACATCATTCGCCCGAATATCGAAGAAGAAGCTAAAAAAGCTGTTGTAGAACGCTTAACTGAAGCTTTAACTTCTAACGGTGCTGAAATCATCGAAGCGAAAGAGTGGGGTAAACGCCGCTTAGCTTACGAAATCAACGACTTACGCGAAGGTTACTACCAAATCATGAAAGTAAACGCTGGTTCACAAGCGATCGATGAGTACACTCGTATCGCTAACATTAGCGAAGACGTAATCCGTCACATCGCAGTTCGTTTAGAAGCTTAATCTATATAAAAATAATAACAAAACGCTGAAAAAAGGAGGTTGTATAAGATGATTAACCGTGTCGTTTTAGTTGGAAGACTAACGAAGGATCCGGAGCTACGCTACACACCGAATGGCATTCCGATGACTCGTTTTACAATTGCTGTAAATCGAACATTTTCGAGCCAATCAGGTGAACGCGAAGCTGATTTCATAGGCTGTATTGCTTGGAGAAAACAAGCTGAAAACTTAGCAAACTTCATGAAAAAAGGAGGTTTGATCGGAGTTGAAGGCCGTATCCAAACAGGAAGCTTTGAAGGGCAAGACGGAAAACGCGTCTATACAACAGATGTAGTAGCAGACTCAGTACAGTTCTTAGAACCACGTAGTGGAGGTGCTTCTCAACAGCAGTATGGAGCGCAGCCATCATATGGCAGTCAGCCTGCTTATGGTACAAGCCAACCACAATATGGCAACCAACAACAGCAGGATCCGTTCGCATCATATCAACCACCTCAAAATCAGCAAAATTATACACGTATGGATGAGGATCCATTTGCTTCAAGCAAAGGTCCGATTGAAGTCTCTGAAGATGACTTACCATTTTAATTTTTAGCGTAGGACGAAAAATACGCTTAACAAAAAATATTTAAAGGAGGAGAAAGTAAATGGCACAACGTCGCGGAGGCCGCAAACGCCGTAAAGTTTGTTACTTCACTTCAAACAACATTACTAATATCGATTACAAAGATGTTGATTTACTTAAAAAGTTCATCTCTGAACGTGGGAAAATCCTTCCTCGTCGAGTAACTGGTACAAGTGCAAAATACCAACGTAAATTAACTACAGCTATCAAACGTGCTCGTATCATGGCACTTCTTCCATTCGTAGCTGAAGATAAATAAGATTTTAACTAGACACAACAAGGGTTTAATACCTTTGTTGTGTTTTTTTTATATCTAAATGAATCTCATTGCATTATCAAATTCGTACTATTGATTAGGAAAATAATATTTAGTAATCCTGATTATTAATAGTAATTGTATACAATTTAAAAGAGTGGGTCGTAGAATTAATTTTTTATAAAGGGTTCCAATAAGTCATTCAAACGACTTTTTGAGCCTTTGTAATTTTCTTGAAGAATTCATTTTTAAATATATGATTTCAATTATTAACAATTTAGGAATTATTTGAAACTAACTTTGTTAACCGTCTCGTACTTTTGTCCAATACTAGAAAAAGTGTTACAATATACGAATGAATATATATGAACTTGATAAAAGGAAGGTTTTAAATGCCGAATAATCAAACAAAGGGACTTGCTCACGGCGCAATGATGATTGCTATTTTTGCAGTACTAATTGCGATTTCTTTATATGTACCTCTCGTAAGCTTTGTAGCAACGATATTCGCACCGTTACCTCTTGCTTGGTATAGTTCAAAATATGATCGAAACCAATCAATCTTTGTTGCTATTTTTGCAATTGCCATTACGTTCTTTATTGGTGGTTTATTAATATTACCGTTTTCATTCATATTTGCTTCAATTGGTGTTGTGATGGGTATGACACTACAGCTTAAGAAAAGTAAAATCTTCTTATTAATGGCTACAGGTTTAACTGTATTAATTACTTTTGCAATTGATTATTTAATTACGTTGAAATTATTTGAGGTTGACTTTATTAAAGAAACGATGCAACTAATGCGTACAAGTTATGAACAATCATTAACATTAACGCAAAATATTACGGGGCAATCTCCATTAACAACAGAAGATTTAGAGTTACTCTTCGTAACGTTAGAAACAACTATTCCTGCAGCAGTTACAATAGCTGCATTCGTATTAGCGTTTATTATCATTTCGCTTAATTTACCTATTTTAAAACGGTTAGGAATAAATGTACCTAAATTTAGTGCATTAAAGGATTTAAAACTTCCACGCTCAATTTTATGGTACTACTTAATTGTATTATCTATTAATTTATTTGTTAAACCTGAAGTAGGGACAACGCTATATGTAATTTGTTTAAATCTATCGATGGTATTATGGGTATTGTTAACGATTCAAGGTTTATCCTTTATCTTGTATTTCCTAGATAAAAAAGTAAAGCTAACGAATTTGATCAAAGTATTGGTAATACTATTGGCAATTCCCCTTTATTCCTTTGTAGTCTTAATCGGAATTGTAGATTTAGGTTTCGACATACGCGGACTAGTGAAAGATAAGGTTCAGAAGTAAGGAGTTGATAATATGGATACTTATAGGAAAAGACCAATACGACATCCACTTTTGTATCTTTCCATTATTGGACTAGTTGCCGTAACCCTAGTATTTATGTGGAATATATGGATTGGACTATCCCTTGCAGTTGTAATGGTAGCAGGACTTATCTATGCGTGGCAAGTAGAGAAAACTTCTTACGAAACAATTGAAAAATATATTGAATCCCTATCCTATCGAATGAAAAAGGTGGGGGAAGAAGCATTACTTGAAATGCCGATTGGGATTTTACTAATTAACGATAAGTTTATGATCGAGTGGGCAAACCCATTTATGTTAAATATCCTGAATGTAGATAGTCTAATAGGTGAAGAATTGTTTTCTCTATCAGATGATCTACGTCTTTTAACGAAACCTGATGATAAACACGAAATCATTGTTTCGATTGGAGAAAGAAAGTATCAAGTTATTTATAAACAGACTGAAAGATTACTGTACTTCTTTGATGTGACAGAACAAGTTGAAATTGAATTGCAGTATTATGCAGATCGTACAGTGATCGCCATATTGTTCATCGATAACTATGATGAGATAACAAAAGGGATGGACGACCAAACAAAAAGTTTAACGAACACTTTAGTTACGTCCATTGTAAACAAATGGTCAGCAAAATACGGAATTTACTCAAGACGAATTGCCTCAGATCGATTTTTAGCGATCTTAAATGAATCCATTTTAGGTGAACTTGAAAAAGGCAAATTTGCAATACTAGATGATATTCGTGAAAGTACATCCCAAAAGAGCCTCTCACTCACTTTGAGTATAGGAGTTGGTGCAGGGTCTTCTTCGCTGATTAAACTTGGTGAGCTTGCACAGTCGAGTTTAGATCTTGTATTAGGTCGTGGTGGAGACCAAGTAGCCATTAAACAGCCTAATGGTAAAGTACGATTTTATGGTGGGAAAACAAATCCCGTTGAAAAGCGAACTCGTGTAAGAGCCCGTGTCATATCCCATGCGTTACAGGATTTAATCCAAGAAAGTGATCAGGTCTTTATAATGGGGCACAAAAACCCTGATATGGACGCGATTGGTGCGAGTATGGGTGTTCGCAAGATGGTAGAGAAAAGTAAGGTGAAAGGCCATATTATCGTCAATTTTAATGAGTTAAATGGTAGTGTAAATCGTTTAATGAAAGAAATTGAAAAGGTCCCAGAAATTTATGAGAATTTCATAACACCTGAAGAAGCACTTGGAAAAGTAACTGAAAAGTCTTTATTAGTCATAGTTGATACTCATAAACCAAGTTTAGTTATAGATGAACATTTACTAACTAAATGTGAAAAAGTGGTTATTATCGATCATCATCGTAGAGGTGAAGATTTCATTTCAAATCCAACTTTGGTTTATATGGAACCATATGCATCTTCAACTTGTGAGCTTGTAACAGAGCTTTTAGAATATCAACCAGAGACGAATAAATTATCTAATTTAGAAGCAACTGCACTATTATCAGGTATTATCGTTGATACAAAAAGCTTCACTTTAAGAACTGGAGCAAGAACCTTTGAAGCAGCTTCTTACCTAAGAACACATGGAGCAGATACGATTTTAGTTCAACGATTATTAAAAGAAGATGTGAGTACTTATATTGAGCGCTCAAAAATCATCCAAACAGTTGAGTTTATTCATCCTGGAATTGCAATTGCACATGGTGAAGACAACCGCTTTTATGATACAGTACTAATCGCACAAACAGCAGATATCTTATTATCAATGAAGGATGTTTCGGCATCATTTGTTATTGCTCATCGTCCGGATGGATTAATAGGAATTAGCTCAAGATCACTTGGTGAGATCAATGTCCAACTTATCATGGAGAAGCTTGGCGGTGGTGGACATTTAACAAATGCAGCTTGCCAAATGGAAGTAGAAACTATTTCTGAAGCACTTCAATTATTGAAAAAAGCTATTATAGAAACGTATGAAGGGAGTAATAAATGATGAAAGTAGTTTTCTTAAAAGATGTTAAAGGTAAAGGAAAAAAAGGGGAAGTTAAAAACGTTGCAGACGGCTATGCACAAAACTTTTTAATTAAAAATGGTTATGCTGTAGAAGCATCAAAACAAGCAATAAGTCAATTAGAAGGTCAAAAGAAATTAGAAGAAAAACATGCTGCAGCTGAATTACAAGCAGCAAAAGAATTAAAAGATCGTTTAGAGCAACTAACAGTGGAAATTAAAGCAAAGTCGGGCGAAGGCGGCAGACTATTTGGTTCTGTTTCAACAAAGCAAATTGCTGAGGCACTTCAAAAAGCACACGGAATTAAAATCGATAAACGTAAAATGGAGAGCGAAGGAATTCGTAGTCTAGGTTTTACAAACATTCCTGTAAAATTACACAATGAAGTAAAAGCAACTTTAAAAGTACATGTAACTGAAGAAGCGTAAGGAGAGAATGGTATGACTGATACCATAATGGATCGTGTCCCACCCCATAATCATGAAGCAGAGCAATCTGTTTTAGGTGCAATATTTTTAGATCCAACTGCGTTAATCACTGCTTCTGAAATACTAATTCCAGAAGATTTTTACCGTATAAGCCATCAAAAGATTTTCAAAACGATGCTTTTCTTAAGTGATCATGGAAAACCGATTGATCTTGTAACCGTAACAGAAGAATTATCTAGTAAAAAAGAGCTTGAGGATGTTGGAGGTCTATCCTACCTAACAGAATTAGCGAACGCTGTACCGACTGCAGCAAACGTAGGTCACTATGCAAAAATCGTTGAAGAAAAGTCAATATTAAGACGATTAATTCGTGTTGCAACAAGTATTGTCGAAGATGGTTTTACAAGAGAGGATGAGGTAGAAGCTCTTTTATCAGAAGCGGAAAAAAGAGTCATGGAGGTAGCCAGCCGAAAAAACGCTGGTGACTTCAAACATATAAAAGATGTTCTTGTAAATACGTATGATAATATTGAACAGCTTCAAAACAGAAAAGGTGACGTTACCGGTATTCCAACAGGGTTTAAAGATTTAGACCGAATGACGGCTGGGTTTCAACGCAATGATTTAATTATTGTTGCTGCCAGACCTTCTGTAGGGAAAACGGCCTTTGCGTTAAATATTGCACAAAATGTAGCCATCAGAGCTCGTGAAAATGTCGCAATCTTTTCTCTAGAGATGGGTGCTGAACAGTTGGTTATGCGTTTACTCTGCGCGGAAGGAAATATTGATGCCCAAGCTTTACGTACAGGTGCATTGAGTACAGAAGACTGGGGTAAGTTAACAATGGCCATGGGTAGTTTATCGAATTCAGGTATTTTTATTGATGATACTCCTGGGGTACGCGTTAGTGAGTTAAGAGCAAAATGTAGACGTCTTGCACAGGAACATGGACTTGGGATGATCCTCATTGACTATCTTCAATTAATCCAAGGAAGCGGTAAGCCAGGTGAAAACCGTCAACAAGAGGTTTCTGAAATTTCCCGTTCCTTAAAAGCATTAGCTCGTGAGCTTAAAGTTCCTGTAATTGCACTATCACAATTATCTCGTGGTGTTGAACAAAGACAAGATAAAAGACCGATGATGAGTGATATTCGTGAATCTGGAAGTATTGAGCAGGATGCGGACATCGTTGCCTTCTTATATCGTGATGATTACTATGATAAAGAAACAGAAAATAAGAATATGATTGAAATCATTATTGCGAAGCAACGTAATGGTCCGACTGGTACAGTAACTCTTGCATTCAAAAAGGAATTCAATAAATTTATCAATATTGATTGGTCGCAACATCCACAATTCCAAGAACATGGATAATATTATTTTAGTTTCGAGAATATTAGAACACGAACGATGATTAATCTAATAGATTAATATGTTCGTGTTTTTTCATATTCTTCATTGACTACATTATGAATCACTGTTACAATTGTTCTGTTTGATAAATTAGAAACGATTTTTCGAGTAAGAAATTACTTTCTTTGCTCATAATAATATTGGAAATGGCGCGAATTGCGACTTTCGGAGGTGCTCACATGACATCAGTAGTAGTTGTTGGTACACAATGGGGAGACGAAGGTAAAGGGAAAATTACTGACTTCCTATCAAAAAAAGCAGACGTTATTGCACGTTTTTCTGGTGGAGATAACGCTGGTCATACAATCAAAATTGGCGATGAAACTTATAAATTACACTTAATTCCATCAGGTATTTTTTATAAAGAAAAAACGTCTGTAATGGGTAACGGAATGGTTATCAATCCGAAATCATTAGTAAATGAATTAAAAGGATTACAAGATCGTGGCGTAGATACTTCGAATTTACGTATTTCAAACAGAGCACAAGTCATCCTTCCATATCACATCTATCAAGATAAAGTGGATGAGGAATCTCGTGGAGATAAAAAAATTGGTACAACGATTAAAGGAATCGGGCCATGTTATCAAGACAAAATTGCACGTATGGGTATTCGAATTGCAGATCTTTTAGATCGTGAAGTGTTTGAACAAAAGCTACGTGATAACTTAGAAAAGAAAAACCGTCTTTTTGAAAAATATTATGAAGTCGAAGGATTAAAATTCGAAGATATTTTTGAAGAATATTATGGTTATGGTCAAGAGATTGCTAAATACGTAACTGATACTTCAAAAGTATTAAATGATGTATTAGATGAAGGTGGCCGTGTTTTATTTGAAGGTGCACAAGGTGTTATGTTAGATGTTGACCATGGTACATATCCATTTGTAACTTCTTCAAACCCAGTTGCAGGTGGTGTAACTACTGGTACAGGTATTGGACCTTCACATGTCTCACGTGTTGTTGGTGTATGTAAAGCATATACATCTCGTGTAGGTGATGGACCATTCCCAACAGAATTGTTTGATGAAGTTGGTCAACAAATTCGTGAAGTAGGTCGCGAGTATGGTACTACAACCGGCCGTCCACGTCGTGTTGGTTGGTTTGACTCTGTAGTAGTTCGTCACTCTCGCCGTGTAAGTGGTATTACAGATTTAGCTCTTAACTCTATTGACGTATTATCTGGCTTAGAAACAGTGAAAATCTGTACTGCTTATGAATATAATGGTGAAATCATTACTGAATACCCAGCTAGCTTACATGTACTAGAAGCATGTAAACCAGTTTACGAAGAACTACCAGGGTGGTCAGAAGATATTACAGGTGTTCGTACATTAGACGAGCTACCAGAAAACGCTCGCAAGTACGTTGAACGTATCGTTGAACTTACTGGAATTCAATTAACAACATTCTCAGTAGGACCTGCTCGTGAGCAAACTAATGTTGTAAATGCAATCTGGGAATAGCATATATAACTCCTTAGGAAAACTTTCTTAAGGAGTTTTTATTTTAACAACATTAGTTCTGCGCGAAAGCAAGGCGACAGCTGCAAACTAACGTAGTAAACGCTATTGGGGAATAAAAATAAAAACTTCTAAGGAATAATCTTTCCTTAGAAGTTTTTTTGCTTTTTAGTGAATATCTTTTTTCTTAAATCGTCCGCCTCTAACCTCACTTATATTACCAATGGCAAGGAAAGCGTGAGTATCAATACTTCGAACAATCTCTTTCATTTTTGACTCTTCTAATCGAGTGATCACACAGAAAATAACCTTTTTATTATTTCCCGTATAAGCACCTTCTCCATGTAAATAAGTCACACCACGACCAAGACGGTCCATGATTGCTTGACCAATATCCTCAATCACGTCACTAATGATATAAACGGATTTCGATTCTTCCATACCAAGAACAACGATATCAATCATTTTAGAAGCGATATAATATGCAACTGCAGAATACATTGCTTGCTCCCAAGTGAATACAAACCCTGCAATTGTGAAAATAGCGATGTTAATAAATAAAATAATTTCACCTACAGAAAAAGGTGTTTTTTTGTTGAATAGAATCGCCATTACTTCAGTTCCATCTAAACAACCGCCATATCGAATGACCAAACCAACACCTAGTCCTAGTAAAATACCACCGAAAATAGTAGCTAATAATAGGTCTTTCGTAAATGGCTCTATATGATGTAATAACAAGGTAGCAACGGAAAGAATTGTGATTCCCAATGAGGTAGTTAAAGCAAATGTTTTCCCGATTTGTTTATAACCAATGAAGATAAAAGGAAGGTTTAATAAGAAGATAAAAACCCCAATTGGTATACCTAAAAAGTGAGATAAGATAATGGAAACACCAACAATTCCACCATCCATAACGTTATTTGGAACCAATAATAACTCTAAACCGAAAGCGAAGATTACGGCTCCTATGAATACCATAATAATTCTGTAGGATATTTGCCCTACTGTTAGCTTTGAACTATGTATAACACCCTGCCCCATAAATTACCCCCAGTCCAAAAAATCTCTCTATACCATTATATTATAGGATTTTACTAGATAAGACAAAAGGGAATCAGAAAAGCGTGAAAATTCGCACATTTAATTTTGGCAATTTAACTACAAATTTCGATTTATAGATACGAAAACTATGTAAAATCCAACATTTAACCTTATATTAATAAGGTTACTTTTATAACAATCTTTACTATTATATTAAATACTTAAGAATATTGTATAAAAAGCTCAAAATATGAATATTAATAAATAATAATTTACAATATTAGGTTTAATTAGAATACTAATTACTAGTTTTGTAACAAAAAATGCTCAAATAATACATTTACATTACAAAAGGCTTAATCTATACCGTTGATTTTAGGAATATGGTACAGTTTAGAAGTGATAAATTATTCATTTATATATGGAGTGTTTGAAAATTTTTAACGGACTTTGGAAGGGGCTTTAATATGAGTTCGAAGTGGAACAAAAAAAGAGACTTTACAAAGGAACAAACAACTAGTCTTTTACAAAATCATAAGGGTATGATTAAAACGGCTGCAGTATCTGCTATTTTATTATCTAGTGTTACATTCAATTTGGCTTTTGCTAAAGGTTCAGAAGACAAGGGTTCTCTAGATAAAGTTTATCATATCTACTTATCAGAAAACTACATAGGATCTGTATCTAATCCCGATGCTGTTGAAGATATTATAAAAGAAAAAGAAACTGAAGCAAAAACACAATTTAAACAATTCTCAGTAGATGCTGAGTCCAGCATTTCTATTATCCCTGAGCAAGTATTTTCATATAATACGAATGACCAAGAAGTTCTAACAGCTTTAAAAGAACAATTAGTTGCAAAAGCAGAAGCTTATGCATTAAACGTAAATGGTCAGCCAGTCGTATACTTAAAAGATGTAAATGATTATGAAAAAACAATTCGTTTACTTAAGCTTAAATTCGTTTCAGAGGAACAATTAGCGCAATTAGAAGCAAGTAAAGCATCAGGTGAGCCACTACCAGCTTTACAAGTTGGTCAAACGAGAATAATAGATGTAAAGATGGACACTGTAACTGGCGTTGAATCTGAAGTAATTCCTAGCAAAATTTTAACTCCTGAAGAAGCAGTTCAATATTTACAAACTGGTACTTTAGAAAAAGAATTATATACTGTTCAAGCAGGAGATGTTCTTGGAGCAATTGCCATGAACCATAATTTAAAAACTGCTGAACTATTAGAACTAAATCCCGATTTAAATGAAAATTCGGTTTTACAAATTGGTCAACAAATTAATGTGACTGTTGAAAAGCCATTGGTTAATGTTCAAGTTGTTCAAGAAAAATTACTAAACGAAAAAATAGACTATCAAAAAATTGTAGAAGAAGACTCTACAATGTATAAGGGTGAAACCGTTACAAAACAACAGGGTGTTCAAGGTCAAAAGCAATCTTCTTATGTAATTACAGAAGTTAACGGTAAAGTTACAGAAAAGACTGTTACAAGTGAAGTAATACTTCAAAAACCGATTGATCACATTGTTAAAGTTGGAACAAAAGTAATCTCATCAAGAGGTACGGGTGATTTTTCTTGGCCAGCTGTTGGAGGATATATTTCTAGTAGTATGGGATCTCGTTGGGGATCTTACCATAGAGGACTTGATATCGCAGGACCATCAAACTACAATATTAAAGCTGCAGATAATGGTGTTGTAACAGCTGCTGGTTGGGATGGTTCATACGGCTATCGAATCATTATTAACCATAATAATGGCTATAAAACACTATATGCGCATCTATCAAGAATAGATGTAAAAGTAGGTCAAACTGTTCCTAAAGGATCCGTAATTGGTATAATGGGATCTACAGGTAACTCAACTGGTACACATTTGCATTTTGAAATTCATAAAAACGGATCTCTAGTAAATCCACTATCATATTTTTAATAACTTTTAAGTAAAAGGGCAGTCCGTTATGATAGGACTGTCCTTCATTTTTTTAGAGTTGAACAATCACTTCTCCCCTGTATTAAAAGTAAAGAGAACCCCATTTCATCGTTATCGTTATATAATTCATAATGATAAGTATTATATTTCCCTTATTAATAATCGTGATGATAATATAGGATTAAGGTAAAATTGAATAGATGGAATGATTATTTCCCAGAAAATATTTTCATATTGTTTGATATAATAATATGAAGGGTTTTAATTATTGTCACCGAACAATTAAACTAAGGCAACATCTAAAGAATTCTAGTTTTAAATATCCTTTGTGAAGAATGCTTGAAAACAAAAACATAAGTCTCTTGAACTAAGAGATATCTCATGAAATATAGAAAGTTAATTTAAGTACAGAAATATATAGATTAAAAAATGTGTAAAGGAGAATGAATATGACAACGAAAACGATATTAGTTGTTGATGATGAAAAGCCGATTGCGGATATTTTACAATTCAATTTAATTAAAGAGGGATATCAAGTCATTTGCGCATACGATGGCGATGAAGCTTTACAAAAAATAGAAGAGTCTCAACCAGACTTAATGTTATTAGACATTATGCTTCCGAAAAGAGATGGCATGGAAGTATGCCGTGAAGTTCGTAAAAAGTACGACTTTCCAATTATTATGCTAACAGCAAAAGGTTCGGAAATAGATAAAGTTCTTGGTCTTGAAATGGGTGCAGACGATTATGTAACGAAACCGTTTAGTACTCGTGAATTAATCGCACGTGTGAAAGCAAATATGCGACGTCTACAAGTGAACACGACTGCACAAGACGTGAAAGAAGAATCAAATGATATTGTAGTGGGTTCATTAGTTATTCAGCCTGATGCTTATTTAGTATTAAAGCGCGGAGAAGCTATCGAACTAACGCATCGTGAGTTTGAACTAATTCACTATTTAGCGAAACACATAGGTCAAATCATGACACGTGAACATTTACTTCAAACAGTTTGGGGTTATGATTATTTTGGAGATGTTAGAACAGTGGACGTTACGGTTCGCCGACTACGTGAAAAAATAGAAGATAACCCGAGTCATCCAAACTGGATTGTCACTCGTCGAGGTGTAGGGTATTATTTGCGAAATCCTGAACAGGAGTAAATTAAATGCAAAAAGTAAGTTTTTTTAATTCCATCCATGTAAAGCTCGTACTAATTTATGTACTTTTAATCATTATCGCTTTGCAAATTATTGGACTCTATTTTTCAAAAGAATTAGAAGAAAACTTAAAAATGAATTTCCAAGATTCTATCTTTCAACGAATTGATTTAGTTCAATATAGTATTCGTGAAGAAATGCTTAAAGAGCGAGATGAAAATTCCCCATCAATCGGACAAAGCTTAAGTGTAATCATTCGGGAATTTGCTACTGGTGATATTAATGAAATTCGCGTAATTGATGATCGAAATCGCGTATTAGCAACATCAGATATTAGCAACCAGTCCATAGTGGGGCAACGGGGTAATCATGAAATTGTTAACCAATCCATAACAGCACAAACAGCAATCGATAAAATCGTGTTCGATGCGGAAACACAAAAGCGAGTTTGGATTCTTGCTACGCCTATTTTTGAAAGTGTTGCTCCTAATGGAGAAATTCTAGGAACAATCTACATTGAATCGAATATCGAAAATGTATTTGACCAAGTAAACGATATCAACCGTATTTTTGCAGTTGGAACAGCAATCTCACTTGTCATCACCATTATTCTTGGAATTCTAATTGCAAGAACAATTACAGGACCAATTTCTGATATGAGGAAACAAGCACAAGCGATGTCTAGAGGAAATTTCTCTAGAAAGGTTCGTGTTTATGGTAATGATGAGATTGGACAGTTAGCGATTGCATTTAACCACTTAACAAATCGACTTCAAGAAGCACAATCTACAACAGAAGCTGAGAGAAGAAAACTTGCTTCTGTATTAAGTAACATGACAGACGGGGTTATTGCGACAGATCGAAAAGGAAAAGTAATACTCATCAATGACCCAGCGCTTAGTTTCCTTAAAATTTCACGAGATGCAACGTTGAATCGTCCAATCGCTTCAGTTCTTGGATTAGAAAAAGATTATAGCTTTGAAGACTTAATTAATATGAAAGAATCTATAAACTTAGATTTTAGTACCAGTGAAACTAGATTTATATTGCGTGCGAACTTCTCAGTGATACAAAAAGAAACAGGATTTGTGAATGGTCTCATTACCGTATTACACGATATAACTGAGCAAGAAAAGATCGAAATGGAAAGACGTGAATTTGTATCGAATGTATCTCACGAATTACGTACTCCTTTAACAACAATGCGAAGTTATTTAGAGGCATTAGCAGATGGTGCATGGCGGGACGAAAATATAGCACCAGCCTTTTTAAATGTTACACAAACAGAAACAGAGCGCATGATTCGATTAGTAAATGATTTATTACAACTATCTAAAATGGATAGTCGCGAATACGATCTAAACAAGGAATTTGTTGAGTTCAATAAATTCTTTAACCGCATTATAGATCGTTTTGAACTGTCAAAATCACAAAATGTTGAATTTAAAAGATATTTACCTGAAGAATCTTATTTTGTTGAAATCGATACGGATAAGTTAACTCAAGTAATTGATAACATTATTTCAAATGCACTTAAATATTCACCAGATGGTGGCAATATTCGATTTGGTGTAACAGTACAAGAAAATTTACTTAAAGTTATGATTTCAGATGATGGAATGGGTATACCGAAAGAAAATGTCGGACGAATTTTCGATCGATTTTATCGTGTTGACCGTGCTAGGTCACGTGCTATGGGAGGTACTGGTTTAGGACTAGCTATAGCGAAAGAAATGATCGAAGCTCATGGAGGAAGTATTTGGGCAGAAAGTGAGGAAGGAGTAGGTACAACTGTTTTCTTCACATTGCCATATGAATTAGAAGAGGCGGGTGAATGGGATTGAAGGTAGTTGAACTATTAAAATCTATTGTTTTAACAGTCTTAGTCCTATTGAGCCTTGTTTTAACTTTTTCTATCTGGAATTATACTCCAACTTTACAAACAATTGATGATACTAAAATGAATCAGATCATATTAGGAACAGAAAAAAAACTAAATGATGTCATTAAACCATACCGCATTCTTTTTAAAGATGAAGGGAACTTTCACGGTACTGTTAACTCCATTGAAATTAACAGTATTTTATCTCAATTAGTTGGTTGGAAATCATCTAACGTAACATTTATCCAAAGTCATTTAACTGAACAACAGATAAATAATTTAACGAACGGCGATAAACGAATTACATTTTTCTATGACACAGAAGTACCTCTTAAGATTTTGAATTCAATGTTATTTCTAACGCAAGATGAATTACCAGAAGCCACTTTTAATCGTCTCATAATTGATTGGAGTTCATTGAATTCAAAGAATAGTATTGAAATGCATTTTATTAATAGTGAAGTAGGGACTCATTATAGAGCGGATGTGTTGATGGAGTCTGAATCATTCCTAAACGCGTTTATTCAATCATCGACTAGTTTACAAGCTTACGCTGAAATAGCACGTGGTAATGCGCTCTCTTTATATGTTCCAACAGATCCAATAGAATTATTAAATTTAACTTATACAATTGGTGAAGTTTCACCAAGTACATTCAAAGATATTCTATTTATCGAACCGAGTATTGTTCAAAGAAGCTTAGATAGTGCAACATCCGAAAAATATATCGATGGGATGGCTTTGATGACGGTAGATACAAATACTAGGGTTTTAAATTATGTCTATCCAGCTTCCGAAAGTATTGGAGATATCCCTGTTTCAAAACTTATTCGAGATAGTTTTGAATTTATCAATGAACATGGTGGATTTACAGGAGATTATCGATTAAAAACTACGAATGCTTCAAGACACATCGTTGAATATCAGCTTTACTTACAAGGTTTACCGGTTTTTAGTAGTATCACTTCTACGAAAATTTCTACCACATGGGGAGACAATCAAATTTTCCGTTATCGAAGACCATATTACTTTTTAGATTCTAATATTTCTTCAGAGAAAAACATTGTCAATCTTCCATCTGGCATAGAAATGATTGATACGATTAAGCGTTCCAAAAACATAAAATTAGAAAGTCTTGATGAACTCTATATAGGCTACTATTTTACGCAAATAAGTGAAAGTGGATATACACTTGAACCAAGATGGTTTGCAATTATTAATGGCAACTGGGTAAGTCTGTCATCTGAAATACTAGGAGGTGATGAATATGGATTGGAGTAAGTCAAAATCGATATTCATCATTGTGTTCCTTATCTTAGATATTTTCTTATATTCACTTTATCTAAATCGGCATACTGAGGCTCAAAAAGTTGAAGTACTTGGCGAGAAAACAATTGAAGCAAGATTAAAGGATGATAATATTACGTACACAACATTGCCGAATATTGAATTAGCGCCATATATATCTGGTAGTGTAAAACATTTTACTAATGAAGAAATGCAAGCTTTTAATAATCATGAAGTATTGATTGAAAATGAAACGAAAATCATTGTGACTTTAGATCAACCTGTTCCAATAACAGATGTTGAAGATCCTGCAAGTTATGTTGACTTCCTACAAACCTATATTATTGATGGTACATCCTATGGATTATGGGAAATCGATAAGACAAATCAATCCGCAACATTCTTTCAACGGATTAACAACCGTACAATCTATTATAATAATCATGGCATGGTCAAAGTCTATTGGAATGCGAACAATGAAATCTATCAGTATGAACAAACCTTACTATTAGACTTAGTTGAGTTTGAAGAGAAAGAGGAACTATGGTCGCCTATTCAAGTAATCCAAGTACTTTATTCTAGAGGATTATTAAAACCGGATTCTCAAATTACACTAGTGAAGCTAGGTTATTCAACCCTTGTGCAATTCACTCAAACTCAAGTTTTTGTACCAACATGGGAAATCCGCGTGATAAATAGCAGCGGTCAACAAGAAGAGTATTTTGTTAATGCGGTAGAAGGTAAAGTAATTGATGTACAATTCGATCAATCAAAAGTAGAAGAAGATGAAGAATAGGGAGTAATATTATGCGTTTTAGTGTTTTAGCAAGTGGCAGTTCTGGAAATGCAATCTACGTAGAAAATGATGATCATGCATTTCTAGTAGATGTGGGATTAAGCGGTAAAAAGATGGAGCAACTATTTGCTAAAATTGATCGAGATATGAAAAAACTATCGGGCATACTTGTTACCCATGAACATAGTGATCATATAAAGGGACTTGGGGTAGTTGCTCGTAAGTATAAAGTTCCGATATATGCGAATGAAAAAACATGGCTCGCTATGGAAGATCATATCGGCAATATACCATGTGACCAACGTTTCTTATTTAACATGGAAACTGTTCAATCATTTGGTTCTCTAAGTATAGAATCTTTTGCTGTTTCACACGATGCTGCAGATCCAATGTTTTACGCTTTTCATGAAAATGATCGTAAACTCGTTGTTATAACAGATACAGGATATGTTAGTGATCGTATGAAAGGAATCATACGAGGCGCGGATTCTTATGTATTTGAAAGTAATCATGATATTGGCATGCTTCAAATGGGTCGTTATCCTTGGTCAGTCAAACGTCGTATTTTAAGCGACGTAGGACATGTTTCCAATGAGGATGCTGCTATTGCCATGAGTGAGGTCGTATTTGAAAAGCCAACTCAGATTTATTTAGCACATTTAAGTAAAGATAATAATATGAAAGACTTAGCAAGAATGAGTGTGACACAAACACTTCAATCATGTGGAATTATTACAGGTGAGTATGTACACCTTCATGACACGGATGCTGAAGAGCCAACTTTACTAGTTACTGTTTAAAACTGGACATGCTAGTTGAGATAGTTACATTAATATTAATTATTAAATTGATTATCAAGTAAAGTAAAATCGAATATCAATTTGGGTAATCTAAAAGTGGTTAGTCTCGAAAGTTTAACTTTCAGATAACCACTTTTTTAATTTTGTTTTAAATCATTTTCATGTAATTTTAATGTTTGATTTGTATCATAATAACAAAAGGAAAAGGAAGGATGAGCGATATGAGTAATTACAATGATTATGAAAATGAACATCAACGTTCGAATGATTTTAATAATGATCCGACGAATCCAAATAACCAGTTCAATCCAAATCAACAACAAAATATACATTTCACAAATCCTCAATACTCCCCCTTACAAGAACGTTTAAAGCGTGAAGAGGAAGAGGAAAACAAAAGAAAAGCAAATAAAAAAGGTGGCCATAAAGGTGGTTATTTTGTAAGTGCATTATCTGGTGTCATCGTCGGAGCATTAGTTATGTGGCTTTTACTGCCTTCTATGGTAGGACAACTACCTGGTGGATCAGCAAATTCAAATAATGAAACAGAAACACCTGTTGAACAGACTGCAACAGAAGTTACAACAGATATTACAAAAGCCGTTGAAAAGGTATCTGAGGCAGTTGTCGGTATCACAAATATTCAAGAGATTACAGATTTCTGGAATCAACGTTCTATGGAACAAGAAGCAGGTAGTGGTTCAGGTGTAATTTACAAAATTGAAGACGATAAAGCCTATGTCATTACGAACTATCATGTTGTAGAGAAAGCAAAACAATTGGAAGTTACATTAGCTGACGGAACAAAAGAAGAGGCTACTCTAGTTGGTAGTGATATTTGGACAGACTTAGCAGTCGTTTCGATTAGTAGTAAAAATGTTAAAACTGTTGCTGAATTCGGAGATTCTGATGTTTTAAAACAAGGTGAAACAGTAATTGCTATTGGTAACCCACTTGGACTAGATTTTTATGGATCAGTTACAACAGGAGTTATCTCTGGTAAAGATCGAGCTGTTCCAGTTGATTTAAACTCAGATGGTATGGAAGATTGGGAAACAGAAGTTTTACAAACCGATGCAGCGATTAATCCAGGTAATAGTGGTGGTGCCCTAGTTAATATTGCAGGGGATTTAATTGGTATTAACTCCATGAAAATTGCAGAATCAGCAGTAGAAGGTTTAGGTTTTGCAATTCCTATAAATTCAGTTATTCCAATTATTCAAGAGTTAGAGAAAAATGGTGAAGTGAAAAGACCAACAATGGGTATTGGACTTTTAGACCTAACAGATGTACCAGCATTCTATCAACAACAAACTTTAAAATTACCTGAAGAAGTGACAACAGGTGTCGTTGTATCTGAAGTAGTTCAAGGTTCAGCCGCAGACCGTGCAGGAGTTCAACAATATGATGTCATTGTTGAAATGGATGGTGAAAAGATTGAAAACGCCATTGATTTACGACAACATCTTTATAATGAAACGGAGATTGGTGATACTTTAACAATTAAAGTATATCGTCAAGGTAAATTGATGGAAATGCAATTGAAACTAACAGAGGGAACTAGCGTATAAAGAATAGTTCACTTCTGCACCAAATCCAGTAATAGAGTTATACACATAAGCACATAACGATTTATTTTACACAATTTAAATTTGTATTTGTGGATAACAATTAAAAATAAAATAAACTTTTGCACAAGGAGTAGTGAGAGAATATCCTTTTCTTTCCTACTCCTTTTTTGTTTGATACAATAGCTTGTGGATAAATTAGAGCATAGTGTGAATAACTATGTGGAAATTTAACAAAAGAAAAGAGGTTTACGTTTTGGAGAAATATAGCTGCGAAACGCATATAAATCAGGCTTTAGATATGTTTGTTGCTGAGACTGGAGAGTTTCCAATCCTGGATAAAATCAACGAGAAAAATGAGTTACCCACAAAATGTTCTTATTGTGAAGAAGAGGCAACATATATAGTATCAAGAAAATAACTTTACACAATATATTGAAATTAATTGTGGGTAATGTGGATAACTCTGGGGATAAAGTGTTTGTAAATAAATTGTAAATGTGAATAAGCTGTGTATAGCTAAAAATTCACAGTGGGAAATAATTATAAAATCAATATTTTATTGAGTTTAGCATTTTGGGAAATACAAACCTGTATAATCCTATTATGTGGATTAATAAGTTTTGCTCAATTGTAAAGGTGGATAAGTTGTGAATATCACAATCGTTTCAGTAGGAAAGTTAAAAGAGAAATACTTAAAAATGGGGATAGATGAATATGTAAAGCGTTTAGGTGCATATGCAAAAGTGGAGATAGTAGAAGTTCCTGATGAAAAAGCACCTGAACAGTTAAGTGAAGCGGAAATGGAAATCGTGAAGAAAAAAGAAGGGGAACGAATCCTCTCTAAAATCAGTGATGGAGTGCATGTAATCGCCCTAGCAATCGAAGGTAAAATGAAATCTTCCGAAGAAATGGCAAGGGATTTAGAGTCACTTATGACATATGGAACAAGTAAGATAGCCTTTGTCATTGGTGGATCACTTGGCTTGCATGAAGATGTCATGAAACGCGCGGATGAAAAGCTTAGCTTTGGGAAAATGACACTACCTCATCAGTTAATGAAGCTCGTGTTGGTGGAGCAGATTTATCGAAGTTTTAGGATTATTAAAGGTGAACCGTATCATAAATAGTGGTAAAACAAAGGGTGGAAGTATTAGTAAACAAAGATTACTTAGATAAACTGAAACTTTAAAAAATAGACTTATTAAACAGATATAAAAGGTGCCCAAAATAAAAACTTTTAGGCACCTATCTTTATTCTAGACTGAGTTTAATACGGTTTTTATTTATCCATTGGTTCTTATGGATTTTCCTAAATAATAATACTGCCCTAAATAGATTATCTAATCCAATTGCAATCCATATACCCGCTATACCCATTCCAAGCCAAATTCCTAATACATATACACCAACTGTGCGGATTAGCCAAATTCCTATAGTAGTCAAATAGAGAGGATACTTAGAATTTTCTGCTCCTTGAAACACTCCAGTAAGAATTAATACAACTGCTAGTATAGGTTGTATAAATGCATCAATCTTCAAGGCTATTGCAATTTGTTGGATTACCTCGTTGTCATTTGTAAAAAATGTAGCAGTCCATTCACCAAACAAGAATAAAAATAAGCCGAAAATGGACATGAAGCCAACACCAAGAGCGGTAGAATAATAGGCTGTTTTTTTTGCAAACTCGTATTGTTTTGATCCTATCATTTCTCCAACTAGTGTTGTTGCTGCTGTAGCAAAACCATAACCAATCATATATGAAAAAATTTCTATATTTCCTGCAATTTGGTGAGCAGCAAAGGTCTCAGTACCAAGTTTAACAATAAAACCAAAATACAAAACTTGACCTATCCTCATCGCTAAACGCTCAGCCATAGCAGGAGTACCAAGTTGGATCAACTCTTTTTGAAGTTCTTTATCCCAAGACCAATTGGTAAAATTTATTTTACTTCCTACTGATGATTTTTTGACATGATAGAAAAGAATAATAACACCTATTAATCTAGCAATAACAGTAGCCCATGCTGCTCCTGCAATTCCTAAAGAAGGAATAAACCAAAAACCAAATATTAGAACGTAATCTAAAATAATATTAATAATATTAATTAGAATAGTTACCTTCATAGGTGTCTTAGTATCTTTAGTTCCCCTTAAAATACTGCTTAAGCCAAACATTAAAGAAATTAGTACAGATGGGATTGCAACAATTTTAAAGTAAAGGACACCTTGCTCTAACACTGTATCTTCTATTCCCATAAGTCTAAGTAATAGTTCAGCAAAGATTAATGTAATAACGCCAAATATTAACCCAGTGATTATACTTAGTATTATGGACTGTTGAGCCATCTTTTCTGCTTTTTCATATTCTTTAGCACCATTGTATTTTGCTATGAATACATTTGTGGATATCCCAATAGACATAAAAACAGCAAAGTATATAGCAAGTATAGCATTTGATACACCTACAGCAGTTACTTCATTAATCCCAATTTGTGCAACGAAAAACGTGTCAACAAAGCCTAATATAGTCTGAAAGAAGTTTTCAATTACTGCGGGAATAGCAAGAACAATGATCATCTTTAAAATACTCTTATTGGAGTAATGATTATTATCAGACATTAAGTAATCTCCCTATCTTACAAATTTATCAATAGCATCATTTAAGTCTTTTAAAACCTCGTTATCTCCTTTCTTAATTGCATCAGTAACACATCCCTCAATATGGTCTTTTAATATTAGTTTTCCACAATTATCTAAAGCAGACCGTATAGCAGATATTTGTATAAGTAAATCACTGCAATCCCGGTCTTCTTTAGCCATTTCCTTGACTGAGCGGACATGACCTTCAATTCTTGCTAAACGGTTAACAATACTTTTTCTATGCTTATGATGACCAGACATTTCTACCTCCTAATAACCCCCTAGGGGGGATATGTGTAATTATATTATCAGGAAAATGATTTAGGACACAAATAAAATGAGTATTTGTGTGTATCGTTATAATTTTAACTTAGAAAATTAACGAAATTGGTCAATTGAATATAGTTAGAAAAACATTTGTATTACCAATGCCAAGTAGGAGAACCGTCACAAATAGTGGTAAACAGAGAGTGGAAATTGTTATTAATAAAGAGTGGATCGAAAAAATCTAGTTATTAGAAAAGTAAAGGAGCACACTCTTAATATAGACTGTGCTCTTTGTATTTCTAAGAATAATTTATTAACATAATTTCAAACTTTAATATGTACTTTCTTCTAACCTTTTAAGTGCCTTCTCATATGCAGCGTCTCTTTCCCTTTCTTCCCAATTGAGCCGTTGCAAAATTCGCTGCCAATATATATTACCTTCATCAGCATAAGATTTTGCAGTTTCCCTCCACAAATATGCTTCTGCCTCTTCAAGAACAATATAATGCCTGCTATGGATTTTAAAGTGAGGCATTCCATTTTCTTTAATTAAACTATATATGGAAGATGGGCTTGCTCGAAAATGATTTGCTGCTTCCTTAATTGTTAGGACAGTTCTACCGTAATAATTTTCTTTATTCTTTTTTGCAAGGTTCTTAATTTCATTAGAGAAAGTGGCTAATTCTTCTCTTATAATTTTTCTCAGAATCTCATCAATCATTTTTGGTTCCTCCTTTGATTTTTGAAAGTCTGTAATTTCAGACTGAATAGGGACAGAGGGACAGGTACAATGTCCTGACTTCAGAATAATTGAAAAGTGGGACGAGGTGCCTGTCCCCTCGTCCCAAAAAGGAAGGAACTTGTAAGTATTTTGCTAACAAGTTTCTTCCTTTTTCAAAACATATGTTCTTCTTTGTGGTATAATAAAAGGAGCGTACCAAAGGGTTGGGAATATCCTCAAGACCAATGGGGCTCCTTAACTATCGTTATTATTATTTGGTATACTTTAGATATTATATACATGTTCCAGGTGAAATGTCAACGAAAAATTACGGGGGTAAAATAAGTGGAAAGGCATTTAAACAATAGAGATATACTGCAATATGGGGACTTTAACTCAAATCAAGTATTTTTTATTCAACGTTGGATTGAACTTCTCAATATACATACTCATAGTAAATATGCAGTAAGATATTTGAATACTCATCAAGCTCTAAAAGAGTTAAACTATGTTTGTAAAGAAATGATTGAGGGTAACATAAAAAGGAATGATAATCATCTTTTTATTGTTTTTGAAGAAGTGAAGAAAGTTATTAATGGTGATGAAGTGCTTAAAAAGAATGCAGTTTCATATTCAAGAATTTTAGAAAACTCTCTTCAGAGAGCCCCAAAAGCAGAAAACATCACAAAGCTTTATTCAATTATTTATCAAGTTGAATATGTTATTCGATATATAGAAAAGCATTACTTGACATGGGTGATCACTGAAATAGACAGTTTGCTGTCAAATAGTGAAGAGCGGTTCGCAGAAATAGAAAATGCTATGCAAACCTTAGCGAGTGAACTGATGGGAAGGGGATGGTCCGTAGATGAATTATATTTGTCTGCCTTCGAATTATTATTGACAGCTGAGGATAGTGTTAGTAAAAAGTTTGAAAAGTTTTTTAGTAAGTTGAGTAGTGAACCACTGCCGTTTGTATTTTTATTCTCAGTAAAAAAGGATTTAGCAAAAGGTACAAAATCAAGATTAGTTGAATTGAAATTAGAAATTTTATCTGGTCAAGAAGTATTGAATACTTATTCTGACTATGAATTAGAAAATCATATTTCTAAGAATAAAGAGTATGTGAGGGTAGTATATGATTCCTTAGATGCCTATTCTGGTGTAAATAATGCTTGGCAAAAAATTGTCGGAAAATTAGATATATTAAACTTCTATGGGTTTCCTATTCCAGTTTTTGATACGTCACCTATCATACTGTTGCCCGATTCCCCTAAATACTTGCGAAATGTTGAAGTAGATTTGTCAACTAAGAAAAGAAAATTCAGGGCTCCAGATTCTATGATGAATAGAGTTCTGAATCAACTTGAGACTGGGGATAAAGAGGTTAATAGAAAGTTAAAAAGCTTATTTGAATTTACAAGAATAAGTGATGAATCTTTATCTCCTCAATCTACATTCATTAACCTGTGGATAGGTATTGAATCTTTTGTTCATTCAAGAGAATTTGAAGGTGGTATAGAGAATGTAAAAATGTTTGTTTCCTCCTTTTCAACTCATAACTATATTTATAGCCTAATTAAGAATTTTCTTGAAGATTGTAATCGTTGCGATGTGGAAATAATCTATAGAGAACGAAACTATAGAATAGGAAAACTGACTCCACAAGAAGCACTATCTCTTTTTTGGAATGAAGAGTTTCTCAATAATATGACAGCAGAGTTTGAAGATCATAATATCTTGCTATCTTACAGGCTTAGAGAGCTTTGCAATATATTAAAAGATGGTAAAAAATGTGCAACCCTTCTTGAAGAGCATAAAAAGAATGTTCAGCAACATGTTCATAGGTTGTATCGAATAAGAAACTCAATCGTACACTCTGGTCAAATGCAATACAATAATACAAATTTATTCTCAAAACATTTATATGAGTATATAGAGTATGCTATGTCTGTTGTCATGCATCGCTTAGAAGAAGATTCATCTGCAAGTTTGGAGCAGATTTTTGCACAAGTAAGAGATAGTGTTGATACTACAATTGAAACATTGAGTAATAGTAGACTTTTAGATCAAGACACATACATTAATCTTTTATTAAGAGGTGCTTTCTAAAACTGGATCATTCATTTTCTACGGAGTTGCACAAGCAGTTATCAAACAAACTCGATAATTGCTTGTGGGGAAAGTGAAACTTCGACTGGCTTTGTATCTTAACCATTGCCTTTAGATTGATACGGTGAACCGTATCATAAGTAAGTGCGGTTATGAGAAAGACCATTTAGAACATTGAAATGATAATGTTCTAAATGGTCAGTTTTAATTTTGATTTGCATACCCCTCCTTTTCGGCATTTCCAAGTAAGTATAAAAATGCGAATGCAGGAATTCGTATAACAGAGGTTGTAGTGGTATGTTTAGTAATACCATAATCGTCGTCATTTTTAGTAACGATAATAGCACCTTTAGTATTAGGGTCATTTGCCCATTGAACGATAGCTTCATTTTCAGAAATTGTAGAGTTTTGTCTGTATTTTACTTCAATTAAAATTCTTCCTATTGGGAATGATACTATAACATCAATTTCTTTTTGAGTTTTTGCATCTCTAAAGTAACAAATCTCTAATTGTTGTTTATAAAAGAATGTATGAATATGTTTATAAACAGCAGTTTCAATTATAATGCCCATTTCTAAAGGATCTGTTAATACTTCTTCTCCCAACATTAAAACAGCATTCCTGATTGCAGGGTCAGCTAAATAGATCTTAGGTTTTGATTTTAAAATTTTCTTCCCACTTAAATCTAATGGGCGGCTTGAGTAGATTAAATTTGCTTGTTCAAGTAACTCAATATAGTTACTAATAGTTTGTCGAGTTACGCCTACTTCTTTAGCAATTGTATCTTGTACCAATATGTTACTACTTGTCATACACAAATATAAAAAAATCTTTTCAAATTCAGCAACATTACGGACGTTGAATAGGGAAACGATATCTCTTTTTATGACTTTATCTACAACATCTTCTCTGATAATTTTTTGGGCGAAACTAATGTCATCGGTTAGAGCAATTTCAGGAAATCCTCCAATTAGTAAATAATTATGAAAATGTTTCTGTAAAGGCTTTAATGAAACCATTAAATCAGCTAATTCTTTTGGAGTTAATTGAGCAAGAGATGTAGGTTTAATTCCTAAAGGTAGTTTTGGTCGTTTAATATCTAAAAGTTCAATATATTCATAAAAGGAGAGTGTTGGTATTTTTATTTGAGTCCATCTACCAACACCACTTTCAGCCATTTTAGATGAAATAATTGGACTAGCTGACCCTGTAGCTAAGATTTTATATTGCGGATGTTGATCATAAAGTGTTTTTAACCAGGTGTCCCAATCGGGTGCATATTGAATTTCATCGAAGAATAGATACAATTCGTCCGTGTTGGATGAAATATTATTTTCAAAAACATCGATTATTTCTCCGATATTAGAAAATTTTAACATTGGATGGTCAAAAGATACATAAAGAATCTGTTTTGATGAAACAGTTTCAATTAATTCCTCCATCATTTGATACATAATTGTAGTTTTGCCAACTCGTCTTGGACCAGAAAGTATGATTTCACGACGTATTTGAGGATGATAAAAAATCTTTTTAGCTTCATAAAAGGCGAGTCTCTTAACAGGACGAGTTAAATTATCAGGAATTTTTTCTGTATTCCACCATGGATTGAAGCCAACTAATACTTTTAGTATTTGTTCTTGCGTAATAAAAGACATAAAATACACTCCACCTCAATTTATGTTAATTATATAATACATTTTATTCGTATAAATGTAAAATAAGAAGTTTATTTGTGGAGAAAAAACCGCCTTTACATCAGTTCCGGTGAACCTTACCACAAGTGAATGGCAAACAAAATATAAAGTTAATTTTAAATAATTACCTCATTAATAAATATACTTTAGTATAAGTACTTGAACATCTTTAAAAGCCACCATTAAATGGCGGGCATGGTACTTTTCCAGTTCAACACCAATGAGTAATTGTTTTTCCATCTCATCATGGAAGTTTAAAGAAGGAGAATGTTCAACGTATGGATTAAGTACATTGAAAAAACAGTTAACCCCATATAAATATAATAAAGTATTACAACTTCTAAATGATTTGAATATCAATTCAATCCTCATACCGAAAAACTCCGAGTAAATTAGAAAACCCATTAAACGCGCTGTACGAAAAATATGAATGAATTATGTTGACGAATCTATTTGCAACTAAATGCCGAGTATAATTGAAGTTCTAAGCGTAATTATCATTAGACGTATATTCAACATCGAGTTATATTGCAATTGTATTATTAATCGCAATATGTTTGTGCGTCTATTTCAAATTAGATTAGTGATTATAATAGCTATTCGATTAGAACTCGACATATATTCATTCCCCGCAATTGAAATCGTTGCCTTTGTAACGATTTTAAAAAATTCAAAAAACATTTTACAAACACAACCATTTCGTTATATGATGCATTTAACTTAATTGTTAAATGATTAATTTAACGAAATGGAGGTGTGAGTTTTGCTAATAGGAGATATTGCGGATATACGCTCAGGTATGGTCATTACGCGCAAAAAAGCGATGAATAAGAACGAAGTTAAAGCAATTTACGATATGTTTACTTTGAAAAACGTAGATTCACTAAATGAACCGTTCGAGCAATTTCAAAGTAATGATGTATTAAGTCCGCAACACTTTACAGAAGAAGGCGATATACTGTTTCGGCTAAACTATCCGTATTCGGCGACGTATATTGATGCATCGAAAAAGCAGTTACTAATCCCATCTACTTTTGCAGTAATCAAAGTACAGGTCGATCTCTTTTTACCTGAGTATGTGGCATGGTATTTGAATACAGGGTTTGTAAAGAAAGAGCTGGAAAAAGGTCAATCAGGAACGAAAATCCCGAGTACGAATAAGGCAACTTTAAATGCGATTCCAATTGAACAAATCGACATAGAAAAGCAACGAAATATCGTGCAATTGTACAAACTTCATTTACAAGAAAAACAGTTGCTAACAAGCTTAATAGAAGAAAAAGAAAAGCTATTCCAAGCACAAACAAATAAAGTACTTCAAGGAATGTAACAGGAGGAATTCACATGGCAGAAAAAGTTTCACAAGATCAAATCAATAGTATATTATGGCAGGCCGCGGATACATTCCGCGGAAAAATCGATTCAAGTATTTATAAGGACTACATTTTAACGATGATGTTCATTAAATATTTAAGTGATTCATATAAAGAGCATTTAGAAGAATACACAGAGCGTTATAACGGTGATGAACAACGTATTCAGCGCGCATTAACACGTGAGCGTTTTGTGTTAGATAATGAGTCAACTTTTGATTATCTGTATAGCAAACGTAATGATTCTGAAATCGGTGAAATCATCAATAAAGTTTTAGAGCGTATTGAAAATGAAAATACTGGTAAGCTTCGTGGCGTTTTCCGCAATATCGACTTCAATAGTGAAGCGATTTTAGGAAAAGCAAAAGAACGTAATGCGATGCTACGCACATTGTTAGAAGACATTAACAAGCTTAATTTAAAACCATCTGTTATTGGTGATGAAGATATTATCGGAAACGCTTATCAATATATGATTGAGCAATTCGCTTCGGATGCAGGGAAAAAGGGCGGTGAATTTTACACGCCAACTATGGCATCTGAGTTGTTAGCTCGTTTAGTAAAGCCAGAAGAAAATGACCGTATTTATGACCCAACATGTGGTTCAGGCTCATTATTAATTCGCGTTGCAAAGCAAGTACCAAATAATAAAGTGGCAATTTATGGTCAAGAGCGTAACGGCGCAACACATTCATTGGCATTAATGAACATGTATCTTCACGGAATTGATGATGCAAATATTGAATGGGGCGATACGTTAGCCAATCCGCTTCACTTAGAAGATGGCAAGCTAATGAAGTTCCAAAAGATTGTTGCGAACCCACCTTTCTCATTAGACAAATGGGCGATGGGCTTTGCAGGTGAAAGTAATTCAGATAGTAAATTTAAAATGGAAGCAAGTTTAGACCCACACCGCCGTTTTGAATGGGGCGTACCACCCACATCTAAAGGCGATTATGCTTTCGTACAACACATGCTTTATTCATTAGCTGAAAATGGAACAATGGCAACGATTTTGCCACATGGTGTGTTATTCCGTGGCGCAAGTGAAGGGAAAATTCGTCAACAAATCATTGAAATGAATTTATTGGATGCAGTAATTGGTTTACCAGAAGGGCTGTTCTACGGTACAAGTATTCCAGCATGTGTTCTTGTGTTCAAGAAAGGTCGCACGCGCAAAGATGTATTATTTATAGACGCATCAGGTGAAGGCAACTACGAAAAAGGGAAAAACCAAAACAAATTGCGCGAACAAGACCTACAAAAGATTGTAGCGACTTATGAAAAGCGCGAAACAATTGATAAATACTCATATGTAGCTACTATTGAGGAAATTAAAGAAAACGACTTTAATCTTAACATTCCTCGTTACGTTGACACATTCGAAGAGGAAGAGCCAGTTGATATGGAAGCAGTGAAGCAAAATATCGCGGACATCAAGAAGGAATTAGCAGTAGTAGAAGCCGAAATGGAGAAGTATTTGAAGGAGTTAGGGTTGTAACGATATAACTAATAATCACAAAGGGGAGTTAGGGATGTTAGCAAAAGCAGATTTTTATTATGGAGCATTCTTGTCACAATTAGTGAATAGCGGATTTGCTCCAGCTATTATTGAAAATAGCGACAAAAGGCGTATTTATAAATTAGCAACAAATTATGGGGATTTTAAAGTTTATACAAAATACGTATCAAAGCAAGCAAATAAAGGTCAAGACAAGCTGTGGCATTTTCCCTTTAATACAGATGAACTGAATAATATTTTGCAAGACGAATCTATTAATATGTTTGCGTTTATATGCGGAGTTGAAGATTTAGTAAATAGTGAAATAGCTATTTTGAATAGAGAGCAATTTAACCGATGCATAGGAATAGATTTCAAGACTGAAAATCGTAGAGTATCTGTTAAATCTGAGAAAGGATCATGGAATTATTTGTTATACGGAACAGGGCTCGAACTAAAAGTCGATGCGCAAAAAATTACAAAAAACTTTAGTAAAAGATTGAGCGAGTTTTCAATGGCTCCAGCGTTATAAATAGAGGTGATTTAATGTCAAATGAAACAAGCTTTTTAATGTACCAGACTGAAAATGGTGATACAAAAATCCAAGTGCGCTTAGAAGGTGAAACGGTTTGGATGACGCAAAAAGCAATGGCTGAGCTGTTTCAAAAAGGTGTTCCAACAATTAATGAACATATAAAAAATATTTATACTGAAGGCGAACTTGCCGAAGAAGCAACTATTCGGAAAAACCGAATAGTTCAAATTGAAGGTAGTCGAGAGGTAGAGAGAGAAGTAACTTTTTATAATCTTGAAATGATTATAGCAGTTGGTTACCGCGTTCGCTCACACCGCGGTACGCAATTTCGCCAATGGGTAACAGAGCGTTTAAATGAATATATGGTCAAAGGCTTCACTATGGACGATGAACGCCTAAAAGATATGCGTAATATTGGTTCAGATTACTTTGATGAATTACTTGAACGTATTCGCGATATTCGAGCTTCGGAAAGACGATTCTATCAAAAAATTACGGACATTTACGCAACATCAATTGATTATGATCCGAATTCAACTATTGCAAGAGATTTCTTTGCAACAGTTCAAAACAAGCTACATTTTGCCATTCATGGGCATACAACTTCTGAATTAATTGTAGAGCGCGCGGACGCAACGAAACCTAATATGGGTTTAACAAGCTGGAAAGGCGATAAAGTCCGCAAACATGATGTGACTGTTGCGAAAAATTACTTAACTCAAGAAGAACTAAGTGATTTAAATCGTATTGTTACGATGTATTTAGATTATGCTGAGTCGCAGGCGAAAAAGAAGAAGCCGATGTATATGAAGGACTGGGCACAAAAGTTGGATGCGTTTTTAGAATTTAATGAACATGATATTTTAACGAACGCAGGAAAAATTAGTGCAAAGCTGGCGGAACAATTTGCTAAGGAGCAATATGAAGTCTTCCATCAAAATCGATTAGCGGAGCCGAAGAAGGATGATTTTGAAGAGTATCTGGAACAAAACAGAAAAATAAAAGGAAGCGAGTAATATGGATCGAATAAATTCAAGTATGGTTTACCCAAATGATTGGGAAGAAAAAAAGCTGGGAGAGTTAGGAGCCTTTTTAAAAGGCAAAGGTATCTCTAAAGGCGATACCAAGGAAACAGGTTATCCGTGTGTTTTATATGGGGAAATCTATACACGCCATCATAATTATATAAAACAATTTTATTCTTTTATAGATGAAGAAACAGCTAAAAAAAGTATCGAAATTAAAAAAGATGATATATTGTTTGCTGGGTCTGGAGAAACAAAAGAAGAGATAGGGAAATCTGTTGCGTATTTG
This sequence comes from Ureibacillus sp. MALMAid1270, assembly GCF_049202975.1. Classification (NCBI taxonomy): domain Bacteria; kingdom Bacillati; phylum Bacillota; class Bacilli; order Caryophanales; family Caryophanaceae; genus Ureibacillus; species Ureibacillus sp. MALMAid1270. The sequence goes on from NZ_JBMIRP010000093.1 coordinate 57,477, forward strand.
GATGATTCAGTTGCATATGCAGGTGGGGATATTATAATTTTGAGAACAAAAGGTATCAATAATCAGTATCTCGCATATACCCTAAATCATGGGAAGTTAGCAATAGAGAGAGCAAAATTAGGTCAAGGGCATTCGGTAGTCCATATTTATTCAAAAGAATTGGCAAACTTATCAATAAAACTACCCTCAAAAGATGAACAACAGAGAATAGTGTCTATATTATCTACTTGGGACAAAGCAATTGAACTAAAAGAAAAGTTAATCGAGCATAAAAAAGAGCAGAAAAAAGGGTTAATGGAAAGACTTTTGACAAGTAAACAGCGATTAAAAGGATTTGAAGAAGAGTGGGAATTAAAAAAAGTTAAAGATATAGCAGAAATATACTTAGGTTTGACGTATACGCCAAAATATGTTTCAGAAGGAGTTCCATTTTTATCTGTAAAAGATTTGGATGGTGATAAGCTTGATTTTAGTAATACTAAATATATAAGTCGTGAAGAATTTGAAAGCTCTACAAGTAATGCAAAGCCTTTAAAAGGAGATATTTTGTTTGGACGTGTAGGTACATTGGGTAATCCTATCGTCTTAAATGAAGATATGGCGTTTTGTATTTTTGTAAGTTTAGGTTTTTTAAGAATGAAAAATGAAAGTAGTCTGAACTATTTTGTAAAGTATTGGATGCAATCGAACTTATTTAAAAAACAAATTGAATCACAAGTTGCGGGTTCATCGCAAAAAAATTTAAATACTGGTTGGTTAAAAGAATTTGAATTGAAAATGCCTAATTTAAATGAGCAAAAAGCGATTGTAAAAGTATTAAGTGGAATGGATAATGAAGTGAATTTACTCAAGCAAGAGCTTAAATTATTAAAACAGCAAAGACAAGCACTTATGCAACAACTCTTAACAGGAAAAATCCGAGTGAAGGTTTAACGCCCTCGCTCTTTTCCTTCATTTATAGATTGGAGGTGGCGATGTGTCCACTGAGCAACTTTATGATGAAATGACGATAAGCCAAAAGCCTGCGCTGGCAGTATTGCAACGTCTTGGATATACATATATCCCTGCTGAACAAGCAGAACAAATGCGCGGGAATCTTTATAACGTATTACTTCGTGATGTGCTGGACGAGCAGTTACGCAAAATCAATCGCTATGAATACAAAAATGAATATTACGCCTTCAGCGAAAATAATATTCAGCAAGCAATTCGCGATTTAGACGAGCCATTAACGAATGGACTTGTAAAGGCGAATGAAGCGATTTATGAAACAATTATGTTAGGAAGAAGCTATACGGAGTTCCTTCCAGACGGCTCAAAGCAATCTTTTACACTACAATTTATTGACTGGGATAATATCGAAAATAATGTTTTTCATGTCGTTGAAGAGTTTTCTGTTGAGCGCGCGGATGGCAAGCTTGTGCGTCCTGACATTGTACTTTTTATAAATGGTATTCCTTTGGCAGTTATTGAATGTAAAAAAGCATCCATCTCTATGAATCAAGGCATTAGCCAAATGATTCGTAACCAAAAGAAAGAATATATCCCGCAGTTGTTTAAGTTTGTTCAAATTGTCATGGCGACAAATAAAAATGAAACGCAGTACGCAACGTGCGGTACGCCGAAGAAATTCTGGTCTGTTTGGAAAGAAGAAGAGCAGGATTGGTTAGAGCAATTGCTACAAAACGCTGTAACAGATCGCTTACCAACGACGCAGGATAAAAACATTATTTCGTTATTCCACCCAGCGCGTTTATTAGAACTAACGGCATTTTTCACGCTATTTGACAAAGATGTTAAGAAAGTAACTCGATACCAGCAATACTTTGCAATCAAACAAATATTGCAAACGATTGAACAGCGTGATGAAAACGGCAACCGCCAATCAGGTGTTATATGGCACACGCAAGGTTCGGGGAAAAGTTTAACAATGGTGATGCTCGCGCGCTACATTTTAACAGAGCTATCAAATGTAAATCCGAAAGTAGTCGTTGTAACGGACCGTGTAGAATTAGACAAACAAATTCATAAGACGTTTAATCATACGCGCTTAAAAGCAAGCCGTGCGAATTCAGGTAATCATTTAATTGCATTGCTTAATGACGGTAACACTGACATCGTCACAACTTTAGTGCATAAGTTTGACACAGCGCAGGCGAAGCAACAAGTAAATGATTCGCGTGATATTTTCGTACTTGTCGATGAATCGCACCGCACACAGTATGGGGAGCTTCATAACAAAATGAAGAAAGTATTCCCGAACGCGTCGTATCTCGGCTTTACTGGTACACCTTTAATGAAAAAAGAAAAGAGTACGATGATTAAATTCGGTAAGCTAATTCATAAATATACAATTGCAGACGCGGTGAATGATAAAGCGATTGTACCTTTATTATATGAAGGAAAAATGATTGATCAAAGTGTAAATAAAGAGGTTATAGACCTTAGGTTAGAAATGATTACGCGACATTTAAGTGAAAAGCAAAAAGAAGAAGTTATGAAAAAGTGGGCGCATTTTGAAAGAATTGCTTCCTCTAATCAACGTATATGTATGATTGCACTCGATATTAATGAACATTTTGTACGAAACTATAAAGTTCAGGGTTCTCAATTCAAAGCGATGCTTGCTACAAATAGTAAATTAGAGGCTATACGGTATTTAGAAGCATTTGAAGAATATGAGGAATTAAATTGTGCTGTCGTTATTTCACCGCCAGACCAGCGTGAAGGGCATGATTCGATTGATGAAGATTCTCAAGATTTAATACAACGTTTTTGGAAGAAGATGATGGAGCGATATGGCTCTCCAGAAGCTTATGAAGACGCTATTAAAGATGAATTCATTAACGGGGATGACATCGATTTATTAATCGTTGTAGATAAGCTATTAACAGGATTTGACGCACCGAGAGCATCCATTCTTTATATTGATAAACCGATGAAGGAGCATACACTTTTACAAGCGATTGCACGTGTTAACCGACTGTATGAGGGGAAAGATTACGGTTTAATTATTGATTACCGTGGATTACTTGAAAAGTTAGACGAAGCATTACAAATGTATTCTGGTGGCGGGCTTGAAAACTTCGATCCTGAGGACATTCAAGGTGCGATTTATGACGTCATCACAATTATTGGTGACCTTCGTCAGTATCATTCACAACTATGGGATATTTTTGCAACAGTTCGAAATAAATCGGACGTAGAAAAATATGAGGTACTATTAGAGGATGAAGAACTGCGCAACTACTTTTATAATATCTTGAGCAAATTTGCGCGCAACCTTGCAATTGCTTTAGAATCAGAGCGTATATATAATGCCTTGCAGGAAGAAGAGCTGTCTAAGTACAAGAAAGACTTAAAGTTCTTCCAAGAGCTACGTAAAGCTGTGAAATTACGCTATTCTGATTCGATTGACCATAAAGAATACGAAGCGAAGATGCAAAAATTACTGGATAATTATATTTCAGCGGGACCAGCATTACAAGTCACAAAGTTAGTGAATATTTTGGATGAAAAAGGTTTCAAGGAGGAGCTTGATCGTCTTGGCTCGAAGCGCGCAAAGGCGGACGCAATTCGTACACGTTTAACGAAAAGTGTGAGCGCTAAATGGGACGAAAATCCTTCTTACTATAAGAAGTTCTCAGAGCGTATTCAAGAAGTAATCGATCAGTATAAAGAGAAGCGCATTTCTGAGGCGGACTATTTAAACTCAATGAATGAATTGTTAAACGAATTCCGTCAAGGTGAGCCAAAAGAAGATTATCCAGCCATCATTAAAGATAACGGTCATGCACAAGCGTTTTATGGCGTGACAAAGGACCTTTTAACGATGAAAGATGAACAAGTGTCGTATGGCGAGGAAGACTTTGCTAAACTATCAATAGAAATGGATACTATTATTAAGCGCCATAAAAAGGTAGATTGGCATAATAATGCGCAAGTGCACAATCGTATCGAACAAGATATTGACGATTTATTATATGATTTTTCTAAAGAAAAAAATGTAGTTTTAGAGGATGATGTAATCCTCAAAATAATTGAACAAATTAAGGTAGTAGCTCTTAAGCGCTATTAAGGTAGTGAGCAATATGGAAAAACACCAAATTCATTATGGCACTCAGCCCATTGATTTTTGGATCGAACGAAAGGACGTTAAAAACGTCAATTTAAACATTAAGCCTGACATGAGCATCGCAGTGTCAGCAAATGAAAAAGTACCATTAAGTTTTATATATGACTTTGTGAAAAGCAAAGGTTCATGGATTTTAAAGAACGTAAAGCAGTTTGAAGATGTACTTCCGCTTAAGCAAAGCGAACGCGAATATGTTAGCGGTGAGTCGTTCAAATATTTAGGCAAGCAATATCGCCTGCGCGTTGAACCTTCTACGGAGGAAAAGGTCAAGTATTTTCGAGGCTTTATTCATTTACTCGTATCAGATCCAACCGACTATTGTAAAAAGGAACAGCTGATGGAAGCATGGTATAATGAAAAGGCATATAAAGTATTCGGTGAATCATTAAATAAGATGGTTGTCGTAATGAAAAAGTATGGCGTTGATAAGCCTGCCCTCGACATCCGCGTTATGAAAGCGCGCTGGGGTTCTGCGCATATTGATAACAAAACGATTCTTATTAATACAGAGCTTATCAAAGCACCAAAATACTGCATTGATTATGTAATACTGCATGAATTAATACACTTTAAATACAACAACCACAGTGAAAGCTTTTACAATATGTTATTTGCGCTAATGCCAGACTGGGAGAAGCGCAAAAAGATATTAGATGAAGAAATTGTGCGCGAACTATAACATCATGAACAGACATCCAGAATAAGTACGAAAGACAGTTTCTAAGTTTATTAGAGCTGTCTTTTTTTTATGGTATTGAAAATAGAATTAGAGGTGAATGAAGGATTGTCAAATGATAATAAAAAAGATGGAACGAAAAGATTCTCTGATAAGGTAAGTTTAATTGCACCATATTTGGTAATTACTTTATTAGCTTTCAATTTATTCTTTTTAATCTATATTAGTAACTCGAGCCAGACAAAGGAAAAAATGCTCTTAAATGAAATACATAATTTAAATGAGCATGTAATTCAGTTAGAAAAAGTTGTTACTGATGAAGAAAAGAATAGTATCCAATCAAATAGTAAAGATGAAACAATAGATTTTTTAGAAAGCCAATATGATAAATATTTTGAGTTTGCAGATAAAGATAGAGCGAGCTTTTTTGATTTAGTAAATCTCTTCTTTGTTGCTTTAGGTGTATTAGTAACTGGGGCGATTGTTGTTGTTTATTGGTTATTTGGACAGTCAAGAGAGGAAGTAAGGAAGAATGCTGATCGAGAAATTGAAAATTCTTTAGCAGGTTTAAAAGTAAATGCTGAACAAAAGCTTCAAGAATTGATTAATCCGAAAATTACTGAATATGAAGACAAATTAAAAGAATTTACTCGGATGCTTAATAATAATTACAAATTAAAAAATAGCGAAATATTAATAATTAGTAATGAAAATCAGATAGATAACTTAGCAATAGAATTACAGACGCGCGCCAAAGCTATTGTAAAAAAAGCTGAAATTCATCCTGTGGATTTATTTGATAAATTTCAAGAGTTCATTGTTGATAAAAAGATGGACATGATTATTTATATGTATGAAGAAAATTATGAAGATGAAAATCACGTTCTTGAAAAATATCTTGAGTTATTAATCGAAAAAGATTCAAGAATTCCGCTTATTGTTTATACAGGTTTTAAACAACTTAAAGGAGATAATTTGAATTTAGCTAACAAATATCCATATTCTACTTTTGCTAATATGCAAACTACTTTAACAACAAGTATTATTTCACTCTCAAATATAATTTCTTACGAAAGGAAAGATGAAGATGACTGCTAATGAATATTTGAATCAATTATTAGAGGATTATAAGTTAAGCGATGAAGAAAAAGAGGAAATTAAGGCGAAAAGGGATGAAGTTAAAGGGAAATTAGAAAACCACTATGGATCTAAAATTATAACAATAAAGTATTCGGGTTCTATTTCTAAAAAAACTGCTATTAGTTCAAGTAAAGACATCGACATTGCCGTTCATTTTAAAAAGGATGCATTTGATACGTTAGAAAAGATGTATGATTCAGTCTATGAGTTTCTTGAAGGCGAGTATGACAATCCAAGAAAACAAAATGTTTCAATTGGATTAGAGGATGAAAATGTCGATGTAGTTCCTGGCAGACGCTTAGATGAAGATACTTCAAATAATGATGTAAAGCTTTATAGAAGAGATACAGGAACATCACTAAAAACTAATCTTGAAACGCATAAGAACCATATTAAGGAAAGCGGTTGTCGCAAAGTAATTAGGCTCATGAAAATTTGGAAATATAAAAACGACCTAAAGTTTAAGTCTTTTGCATTGGAGTTGTTAGTAATAAAAGCCTTAGATGGTTTTGAAGGAACGAGTTTGAAAGATAAAACCAAAAAAGTTTTAGAATATATTGAAGAAAATGTTGAAACTGTTGAATTAATTGATCCTGCTAATTCAAGTAATAATGTTTCAGATTCTATTAAGAGTATCAATAAAACGCTATTACGATTAAAGGCAACAAGCTGTTTAGGGTATATAGATGGTATTGAAAATGGAGATGAAACAGAGCTATCTGCATGGAAAAAAGTATATAACGATGATACAACAGAAGATTCTACTAATGAGTCAAAATTCAGCTTTAGTGGCGCGTCTAAGAGAGATACGGCAGATTGGGGAGCGCAACCTCCAAGAAGGCATGGTTAATCATATGCGTTGGTATGAAAAAAATAGAGAACTATATTTAAAAGAAAAAAGAATATTACAGTCATACGGATATGAGATTTATATAAAAGATGGGACTATGGAGTGTGAAGGTGTTTCTTCGGTTAATTCTAAATATCCAATAAAGATTATTTATTCTGACGGCTTCCCTTCATTTCCACCTACTGTAAAGTGTGAGGTAAGTGAAGATTTAATCTTAGTAAGACATCAAAATAAGCTTACTAAAAGCCTCTGTTTGTTTGGTTTTGCAAGCGAACGATGGAAAGCTTCTTATTCTGCAATAGAATTAATTGAAGAAATTGAAGAACTAATACTAAGATATTCACCAGAAACGCATGATGCTGAAGAAACTGTTGAAGATATTGTTCCAGAGCCTCTTATTAATCAGTATGACTACAGAATGGGGGGTATTTTAATACCAAAACCTTTTGGAGATTTAATTTTAGATAATTTTTATGATAGAAATAATTGTACTGTTAGGTATGACAAGCATAGAGGAATCATGGATAAAGTATGGGTAGATGAAAAAATTTTTTTAAGAGAAAAAAACTATGATGAATGGTTCAATAATAAGCCTACTTTTAACGCGCAAATTTTTAAGGTTACAGAACAACCTCCATTTACAACTGAGAAAATATTTGAGTGGTTAACGAATATGCGCATTCAAATAAAAAATAAGAAAAAGCATTTTTTATTTTTTGTTTTTGAAGACGACTGGGGATTTGTAGGTAACAAACGGATTAGTTGGGTTGCTTTGAAAATAATCGATGATAAAGCGGAATGGGTTAGATGTTATATAATAAATGATGATGATTCTTTGATAAGAACTCCGTACGGCAAGGATTTAGCTCATAAGGAAGTTACTTTGGTTGGTGTGGGCTCATTAGGTTCACTTGTTGCAACATCAATTGCACAAGAAGGTGTAAGAAAAATTACTTTGATTGATTATGATATTTTCGAACCAGCCAACTCAATTCGGCATCAGGGGGAACAACATATGTTTAGTTATCCCAAAGTAGATGTTGTTAAGGAAAGAATATTATCATTAATGCCAACTACACACGTCAATGTTGAGTATATAGGAATTGGTGGGCATAGAAGTACCGAACAATTAACTAAATTAAATCAAATACTTAATCGCTCAGATCTAATTATAGAAACTACTGGATCTCATAAAGTATCTCATTATTTAAATAGGTATTGTTTAAGTGAAAATATTCCTCTAATCATAGGTTCTGTTACTAATGGAGCTTGGAGTTGTGAAGTAGTAAGAATTATTCCTGGCGATACAGGTTGTTGGGGATGTTGGAATATAAATTATGGAACTGAAATTCCACCCAGCGCACCAGTATCCGAAATTCAATTTGCACCTGGATGTGATCAACCAACTTTTATAGGGGGGATTTCGAGCGTTAATATCGCAAGTGGGCTGATTGTTCAAGCAAGCATAGATACTTTATTAAATATTGATACAAAAGATACTCAATATATAAGATGGAGCGAACGGGATTCAAAAGGAAACCGTCATTATAATATTGACTATTTAGGAAATCCGAAGTCAAGGGATTGTGAAGCATGCAATGGCTATTAAAAAGGTTTATTTTACAGAGAATTCTTTGAGGAATATTCGAGATGTGATTAGAAGATATGGCGATTTTAAAGAGGTGGGCGGTTGTATAGTTGGATGTCAATATGGTGAAGAATTATTAGTAACCCATGCATCGGATCCAGGTAAACGTGCGAAAATGCAACGATACTCAATTGTAATTGATAATATTCATACTACTAAGTTCGCCAATAGTTTGAATGAAATCTATGACAAAAAATTATATTTTATAGGTGATTGGCATACCCATCTTTCCAGTGATTTACGCCCAAGTAGCACAGATTTTAGGGCTTTGAAAAGTTTAAACAATTATGTCCCAAAAGCCTATAAAAATTTAATGATTTCAGTGATAGTAAACCATTTTGATTCATCGCAAATTAAAGTATATAGGCTAAGTTCAAACTCTAAAAATATGGAGGAAGTACAATTTGAAGTTGTAGAGAATCCAGATTGGTTAATTAGTTATATTTAACAACGGAAATAACCGCGGTTATCCCAAAAGGAATAACGGCGGTTATTTGTGTTTATCACTAAAGTCTAAGAGTAATTGCGCAATAATGTCCTGTATTTTCAAGTGCGGGAATTCTCTTTCACAAGTAAGGACGAACTGCTGATATAACTCCTCTGGCATACGGAACGTCTTAGTGGAAAGTTTAGAAGCGAATATTTTCTTATCAATTGTGAAGTCATTGTTGGCTTTGTGCTTTTCGATAATTTGTTTAAGGACGTCTATATTTTCATAGAGAAATGCTGTTAAGTCGTCAGCAGAATTATCAATCGTTGGAATAGCCTTCTCGTTGCGGACAAATTTGTAGTATTGATTTTCACGTTTGATATAAACGAAATCGTCTTCTTGCATAATTTTTGTAAACGTAGAGTAGTTAATACCAATATGATCTGCAACCTGCTGTAAATCAAATGCTTTTTTTTAATAAATCATTCACGAATGCGACGCGCTTTCGGACATTACGAAACATGCAGCAATAAATCGCGGGACATTTTACTTACACTATGTGGATAAATTTGATTTACTAGAAAAAATTGAACAGCAGTTATTTGCTGATTTAGGAAATCATATTGATGAACTTCAATCACATTATTTATCTATTCAAACATTTGAAAAAGAACAAGAGCAACTGGCAGCTACATTATTCAGCTTTATTGAAATGCAGGCACCTATATTAAAGATATTTTTTAGTGCTCATGGTAGAGCAGGTTTTCACCTTCGATTTAGAGCCGCATTTATGGAAAAAGTACGTGTAAATTTAGAGAAAAATGAAAGCTTCACTGCTAATTTAACAGTACCTATGGAGTATTTTTTATCTTTTATAACATCAGCTTTTTTAGGATTAATTGAACAATGGATTCAAAATGGTTTAGATAAAACTCCTGAAGAAATGACTAGATTGTATATTGATATCATTTCCTTTATCAAAAGAAATACCGAGGCAACCAATTAAAAATAACCTGCAGCATAAGGAAAAGGATAGCATTGACCATATTGGCCAAGCTATCCTTTTCTTAGTTTTTCACTTGTGTTTTACAATAAACCTCAACAAAGTGAGCAGGGTTTAATTGTTCACCTGTTATTCGGCTAATTTTTTCATTCCAGTTATAAAGAGCAGCTGGTTTAAAGAATTCATTGATGAGCATTTCACCTGTTTCTTTTGTGAAGAACTCTGGAGATATCTTTGTTTCTACATGGCGAAGAACTTGAGCTGCCATTAATTCTCCTAAAAGATAATTTTGGTAGTATACTGGTGCAAGGGTAAAGTGAATTTTTGCTGCCCAATCAGGGTTATCAGTTGTATCCGGAGGAGTAACAAGCTGAATTTCATTCACCGTTTTCCACCATAATGCGTTTAAGTCCTGATCTGGATTTTCATACAGTTCTTTTTCAAAAAAGACAAAGGTAATAATCCATCTTGCTTGAATAAGCATTTGTAATTGTTGGAATTTCTCCAATTCAGGAGTAATTGCATCTACAGTTGCTTCATCAACCTGTAAGAAGCGTTTTAACCAACGTGGGTCTTTACCCATTTTTCCAAATAACATCGCAATGGATTCTGTTGTTTGAGTGTGACTTGCGGTACGCAATACAAATGGAAGACTAGCATCTGCATATTTAAAATAAGCAGCATGACCGAATTCGTGTAGATTTGTTTCCATCCAATACGCATCCTCAACAAGATTACAAAGAACACGTACGTCGCCTTCACGATTCATATCCATACAAAAGGCTGTTGGATTTTTCTTCTCTCTTGGAAATAAATCGCTTTTTTCATAAAGATCATCTATGTTAATACCTAAAGAATTAAATGTATCTGTTGTAATTTGAAGAACATCTTTTCCTTTGTAAAAACGATCAAGATTTGTTGAATCTGATGGCGGTGCTTCTTGGAAGAATGGATCAACATAATGCCAAGGGCGAATATCCTCTGGACTAATTCCGAATTTATTTGCTAAACGCTGATCAAGTTCAGATTTCATCGTGCGATAAGCTTCATCTGATTGCTCAATTAGGTCATTAAAAATAGCAAATACTTCATCACGATCTAGTTCTTGAAGTGCAAAGCCCATTTGATGATGGTTATCATAGCCAAGTAGTTTTGCAGCTTCATTACGCTTTTTAACAAGCTCAAGCAGGTCTTTTTCTACGACTTTTCCTACTTCCTTACTAGCAAACCATACTTTTTTGCGTAATTCCTGATCATCACTATTTAACAATACATCTCGAATGTCATTAGCAGAGTACTTTTTCCCATCTACTTCAGGTGAGTAAGTATTAAATAATAAATTCAGTTCAGAAGAGCGTTTTGCCAGATCTGCAATTACGTCTTCAGGGAGTTGGTTAGCTTCCATATTATTTAGTAAAAGTTGAAGCTGGCGTTTTTCAATTTCCGTTACATTTTCTGTTGTTAGAAAATGTTTCGCTTTTTCGAATGTTTCTTTGGAGGAAAATAAAAGACTCATCTTTGTACCAGCTTCCGCTAATTTTCCAGCCCATTCAGGATCCCCCGTTGTTTGAGCCATCCATGATGCCTCTGTAACGCCCGTGTATAATTCTTTCATTTTGTTATTGAAATCATTTAAGAATGTTTGAAGTGTTTCCAAATTGTCGCAACCCCTCTGTATCAAATTAACTTTATACAGTATTAAGAATTCGGTATGAATATTCTTAAACCTTTAAAAAATAAAAAATTTCGTTAGCAATTTAGTAGATTTATATTAATAAAAATAATTTAATGAAAAAAATGATTGTTGCACGAATTAACGGTACTGAATCGTATTAAGAAGAAAAGGGGATCTTTATGAAAAAAATTAGCCTAATGGTTGGCGTTATAGTAGCTTGCGCGGTCATCGCATTAGTTGTTTTATTAAATATAAACAATAACACTGAGTTAGATTTGACAGAAAGAATTATTGTAGATGACTCAGCACCTGCTGCAAGAGTAATGGTTAATATCGAAGGAGTTATAACAGAAGTAGGAGAAGATGGGTTAAGCTTTACGTTAGATAACGGGATGAAAGTAGTTATCACAGATGAAACTAGAATGGGAATAAGTGGCCCTACAGCACCTCCTAAGGAAGAACAGTTATTCGAGCCTACATTTAGAGTGGGCAATCAAATAGCCGGTTATAGTGAAGACACATCGGCAAATCCAGTAACTGCAGCAGCAATATGGACTAACTGGAACTTTGATAATCCTATTCGATAGGGTGTTTTCTTTAGATGGAATTTCTAAGTAGATTCTAACTCTGTTACCAAAAATAAAAAAGGGATGTCTCAATTGAAGAGACATCCCTTTATTGTATTTTGCTTGTGGCTTTTAATTTTCTGCTCTATAAGCTTCTAGGAATAGTTGACCAAGATTCCCATTACCTTTGAAACCTAAATCTCGTAGACCGTGATCAATTACATTTAATACAGATAATACTTTATCAGTGAATGCATTTTCACCCATATGTCCGATACGTAAGATCACATCTTGATATTGAGCCAAAGATGTAGCAATGTAAAGATTGTATGTTTCTTGTATATGTTGCTGTAATCGTAATGCGCCAATTTCAGCCGGGATGACGACAGCAGTTACTGTATTGGAGCTTCCTGATTCAACGAATAGTGATAAACCATATTGTTGTACAGATTTTCTTACAGCGTTTGCTATTTTTGCATGTCGCTCATAAACCGCCGCTTGACCTTCATTTAAAATATTGTCTAATGCAACATCTAAAGCTTCAATAGTGCTAGCAGGCATTGTATAAGGTAAAGTACCTTTTTCCATATAACCTTTAAAAATTTGTAAGTTTGCATAGTAAGAAGCAATTGGTGTTTTACGTTCATCCATCGCTTTTTTAGCATCATCACTAATGGAAACAATCGCTAAGCCAACAGGTGCTGAAATCGCCTTTTGAGTACCACCACAGCAAATATCGATTCGATTTGCGTCTACATCTATTGGTTCTCCAACCATTCCAGCTACTGAATCAACGACAGTTAGAATGCCGTATTCTTTTAATAACGGAGAGAGTTGGCTAACATCGTTTAAGATGGATGTCGGTGTATCACAATGAACAAATGTTGCATATTTGAAATCATGATCTTTTTCTAAAAAGGCACGCACTGCTCCTACTGGTATTGCTTTTTGGTAATCAAAACTTAACACAACAGGCTCTCCGCCATACATTCTGACGAAATCTTTAAAACCTTCTCCATAAATACCATTATCAAGTACAAGGACACGGTCTCCAGGTTCTGTTAAGCTCGCACAGGCAGCTTCTAAAGCGAGAATTCCCTCTCCAGCAAGCAACAGTACTTCATTTTTTGTACCCATCACTTGGCCCATCTTTTGGCTAACTTCCTGGTAATAACGGATAAATTCTTTATCAAAATCCGTGTTATTTGTTTTTTTCGCTAATGCCAAGCGAACATTTTCACGTACGTCTGTTGGTCCAGGTGCATAGCTTGGTTTAAATCTCATTGTAATCTTTCCTTTTCAATTGTGTATTTAAGGTAACATTAGCAAACGATTGATATGTTTAAAAGTATCAAGTTGCCATAAATTCGAGTGGTCAGTTTGTGTAATTAATTACAGTAAAATTACTCAGTAGGTCGTGGAATGCACCTTGATGAAAAAATGAATGAACACATGGATATTGATCCGTGTGTATTATTTTTTGTGACAATTGATACAAAGATACTAAAAATATTTTAGACATTAGCTGAGCGATTGCGAAGAAAAATAGCTGAAACACCGAGTCCTACAGGTGAACCGATTACGATTTCTTTAGGGATTACTACTTTTAAAGATGACCAAAATCCACAGGAGGTTATTAAGAGAGCAGATACAGCCCCTTATCAATCAAAACATGAAGGTAGAAATAGAACAACGATCTATGAATTTAGTAAAAAATAGTTCTTTTAATAAGTCAAAGGTGTGTCTGTACTAGACACACCTTTTGATATTGATATTTTATACCTGAACTTCACTCATCAACGCATGGATATTATCTTCTGTATCCTTAAAGAATGCCATCCAAGTTTCGGTTTGTCCCATCTTTGCAACTAAATGCGGCTCATCAATAAAATGAACACCTTTACCTACAAAATCTTCATAAGTAGCTTTAACTTCATTAACTTTGAAATATAGAACTGAACTGGAGTTGGCGAATTCCTCTGACTCAGGAAGTGACAATAAGAGTCGTACTCCATTACAATCAAAAAACGCTAAATTTCCAGCTTGAAATAAAAGTGGAAGGCCAAGCTTTTCTGTATAAAATTCTACTGCTCTATCTAAATCTTTAACAGGTACACCAATTTGTCCAATACTTTGAATCGTGATGTTTTCCATAATAGAAGTCTCCTTTAAAATAATTCATATATGTTAAATTCAACGAAAAGAACAGTTTTCCTCTAAAAGCGAAGTAAAGCTAATATAAATAAAAAACACCACCTATTGATAGGTGGTGTTAAAGTTTATTGATCTTGTTGAGATTATCGTTAATTAATTTTTTTGTGGCAAAAAAATTAACCTGCAAAATACATTGAAAAAAATGCAGACTCGTGGTAAATTTATATAGATGTGCACATTTTAAATAATTAGAGTACATCATCCCTATTATATATTATACTTATTATTTTTCCGTTTGTCAACTCTAAAATATTTTGAGGAGTGAATCGTATGAATGCAGCGTTCCAGCAAGAACAAAAACGATTGAATGGTGTTTTGGATGTTATATCAGAGCAAATACTGAAGCTCGAATCAGATACATCGAATCTCCGAAATGATGTCGTGAATATTCGCAAACATTTTTGGGATGAAGTCAAAGTTAATACCGATACATTTGATGATTATTTAGAAACCATCATTAGTTTAAGACAAGAAGCACAGGCGCTATCTGTTACCCAAAGTACACATAGACACGCCTCAAAAAGACTAGATACATTACGACGCATGAAGTCCGTGCCGTATTTCGGACGAATTGATTTTATGGAAGAGGGAAGTTCAAATCAGGAACAAGTTTACATTGGAATTGCATCTCTTATGGATTCAAGTGGAGAGGATTTCCTTATTTATGACTGGAGAGCACCTATTTCAAGTGTTTACTATGATTACGAGCCAGGCCCTGCACAGTATGTTACTCCTGGAGGTATGATTTCCGGAGAGCTAGAGAAAAAATTTCAGTATGTTATTCGTGACGGGAAATTACAATCGATGTTCGATACGAGTCTTACAATCGGGGATGATATTTTACAGCAAGTGTTAGGTAAAGGCACTGATAAATATATGCAAAGTATCGTAGCAACTATTCAGAAGGATCAAAATCGGATTATTCGCCATGATCAAGGACGTTTACTAATTGTCCATGGTGCTGCAGGAAGTGGTAAAACATCTGCCGCCCTTCAGAGAATAGCCTATTTATTATACAAATATCGAGATCGTATAAAAGCAGATCAAATCATCTTATTTTCACCTAATGCGATGTTTAATAGCTATGTTTCTAATGTGTTACCGGAGCTCGGTGAAGAAAACATGCAACAGGTGACATTCCAAGAATATTTGAATCACCGTTTAAGCAAGGACTTTCAAGTAGATAATCCATATGATCAATTGGAATACTTGTTAACGGCAGAAAAAACATCGGATTATGTAGCGAGAGTCAAAGGAATCCAATTTAAAGCATCTCTTCGCTTTTTTGAAGCGATTAAAAAATATAGAGCAACATTAGAAAAATCATATATGCATTTCAAAGATGTGATGTTTAGAGGAGAAATTATTGTTTCCTCCCAACAAATTAAAGAGCAATTTTATAGTGGCGACCTTTCATTAAACTTCCAAAGTAGACTAGAAAAGTTAAGGGATTGGTTGTTGAATGAACTTAAGGAAATTGAAAAAAAGGAACGTCACAAGTCTTGGGTAGAAGAGGAAATAGAGCTTTTGAGCAATGAAGCTTATTATAAAATTCACAAATACGTGGCTAAGAAAAAAGGTTTTAAGAGAGAGAATCAGGCAGATTATGAGATAGACCACCGTACACTTATTCAAGTAATCGTTCGCCAAAAGTTAAAGCCACTACTTAAACAAATAAAAGCGTTTAATTTTATTGATATCGAAGGAATCTATAAACAACTATTTGAGGAACCATTGTTGATTCAACAGTTGTTAGATGGAGAAGTACCTGAAGAATGGGAAGGAATTTGCGAAGCCACTCGTCAAATGCTAGAACAGGGTAAATTATTTTATGAAGATGCAACCCCATTTTTATTATTGCAGGAATTAATCCAAGGGTTTCAAACGAATCGTTCGATTAAGCATATTCTCATTGATGAGGCGCAAGATTATTCGCCATTCCAATTCGAGTTTTTGAAGCGTTTATTTCCATCTGCAAAAATGACAGTACTAGGGGATTTTAATCAAGCTATTTTTACTCATGCAAGTGAAGTTGTCGATTTTCGTATTCTGAATGAGTTATACGGTGCTAACGAAACAGAGGTTATTACGATGACACGTAGTTACCGTTCGACGAAACCGATTATTGAATTTACTCGTAGTCTCATACCAAATGGAGATCAAATCATCCCATTTGAACGTGACGGGGAGCTACCAATGCTTAAGCAAGTGAACAATCATTCGGAATTGCATCGCTCGATAACGACAAAAGCAGCAAGATTGAAAAGTCAAGGCTATAAAAGTATAGCGATTATCTGTAAATCAGCAGAGGAAAGTAGAAGCGCATTTGAAGCATTAAAAGATATTGAAGGTATTAAGCTTATGAAAAATGGTTCAGCTGAATATGAACAAGGGGTTGTTGTCATCCCTTCATATTTAGCAAAAGGTATTGAGTTTGAAGCAGTTATTATTTACAATGCCTCGGATGAAGTTTATGGAGATGAAAGTTTACGTAGAATTTTTTACACTGCATGTACAAGAGCAATGCATGAACTACAGCTTTATAGTGTAGGGAATCCAAGCTACTTTATGGAAAAGGCTATAAGTGAGGGCTTAATTTCTAAATAGTCATAGTGGACTCGTTCCTAATGACCCATAGATTAAAAATAAAGACTAGTTTCTTTCACGGAGATGGAGAGACTAGTCTTTATTTTTAATGTTTAACATTCGCATCAGGGAAACGATCTGAAACAAGATTTAGTATGATATTATGCTCAAGAAGTGCCTTTAACCCGCATAACACAATCGTATACCCACCTGTTGCGTCGATTACTTGATTAACAATTTCGGTTGGACTACCTTTAAATCCTTTGTTCGTAATTGAAACGAGGGTTCCTTCTGTTCGAGACGTAAAAATCCATTCAACGGTCGTGTCATCCTCAAATAGGATTACAATTTGTTCGTTTTGATTCAATTGTTTTACTTCTAGCTCAGCTGAAGCACCGTACATTTCCCAGTCCCAGCGGATCCGTTTTCCTTCTTCTAATCTACCACTACTTTTTGTAAACCAGAATTTTGTAGTAATAGTAGGGTCAACAAATGCCTCGAATACTTCATCGACAGGTTTTCTAATTAGCATTTCTACTTTTGCGCTTGACACTTCATTTGTCATTGTCATATTAGATTCTCCCTTATCATTTACATTCATTATGTTTCATTTTCTTTTACTCTTTTGTAAAAATCAAGAAATTGATGATTATTATGAATTTTACTGAAATGAAGATATAATGCTTTACTAGATTTAACTATAAAAGGTAGAGGAATTTTGTTACAATAAATTATCAGTATATTCTAATAATAGAGGTGTGTGTCGCATGGAGGGAGTATCAAATACGTATATGGTGCTTAGTGAGAAAAACATAAATGGGATACAGTGGGCTGTAGATGAAATATTGGGGAAAGATCATGTAACTGTGACGATTCGTGATCGTGAGAATGGAACTGAGCTATATAGTTTTAGAGGGAAACATTTAATGCGACCTGCATCGAATATGAAGTTAGTTTCCGGTGCTGCTGCGCTTTCAATATTAGGAGAATCATATAAGTTTAAAACAGAGATTTATATAGATGGACATATAGAGAATGGTGTATTACATGGTGACTTATATATCAAGGGTGGGGGAGACCCAACACTAAACGAAGAATCTTTTAAACAGTTTGCTTCCCAGTTAAAAACATACGGGATTAATGCCATCCAAGGTGATTTAGTAGGAGACGATACACTATTCCCTGGAGAAACATTACCACCAGGTGTAGATGATGAAGGGGAAACCTTTTGTTGGGGTGCAAGAATCTCGGCTATTTCTATGTCACCTGATGGGGATTATGATGCGAGTTCGATTATCGTAACAGCAAATCCAAACGAAGTTGGAGAGAAACCAAGCTTTCAAGTGATTCCACATTTATGTGGTCATGAAATAACAAATGAAGCGATTACGGTTGCAGCTGGCGAGGAAAACACATTAGAAGTTCTCCGGACTCTTGGGATAAATCAAATAGTCATTTCAGGTAATTTACCTCAAGGGGAAGTTGCAAAAGCATGGGTATCTTTGCAAAACCCTACAATTAATACATTACAATTTATGAAATATATTTTCGAACAACAAGGCATAGAATTTCAAACTTCGAGTTCGATAAAACAAGGTGCAGTACCTTCATCTGCAGAGCTAATCTATACACATGATTCACCAACTGTTGCGGAAATGTTCCCAGCATTCATGAAGTTTAGTAATAATAGTATTGCAGATATTTTTGTGAAAATGATTGGACTCGAGGAACATGGTGTAGGAGATTATGAGTCAGGTCTAAAAAGTGTACGTACTTATTTACAAAAGCTTCAAATCCCTGCAGACACTTGGCAGTTCATTGATGGGTCAGGCTTATCCCATTCTGACCGCTTAACTTCTGAAGGAATTTCAGAATTGCTTTACAAACTACAAAACGAACCTTACTTTACAACGTTCTTTGACTCATTACCTGTAGCAGGTCAGTCAGAACGTTGGATTGGTGGGACACTAAGAGAACGATTTACAGAAAGTGAGTATGACAATCGAATCTTTGCAAAAACAGGCTATATATGGGAAGTTCATTGCTTATCAGGCTACGCAATTGGAGATAGTGGGAAATCATATATCTTCTCCATTTTATTAGAGGGCTATGAGGAAGGTATACCGTATATTGACCGAGGACTAAAGGAAATACTTCGTCATTTGTAGTATGAATAAAGGGACTATGCTGTAATAGCAGCGTAGCCCCTCTTTTTACGTGTTCTATTTGTTAACTGGGCACATATTCCATCTCAATGGAACGTTCCAGAATTTCTAATATGGCTTCCAATTCTTTTGATAGTTTTACTTTTTCAGCATCATCACTTTGATAAGTTCTGAAAACTTCTTGATAACGTTTGAAGGAATGGCGAGTTAATGGTTCCTTAACAATATCCCGTTCAATCTCGAATATTAAACTATAATAGGTAGGAGTAATTAAATTAAAATCGCTAACATGAACGAAAATATATTCACCTTTCTCATTCGTTGTTACATAGAACTCAAACTCTCTATTATTAAATGGTAAATCGGGTTGAGGGTCCATTGGTTCAAGTCGTTCAGGTATACGCTCCGCTAATTCATCTAAATCTTTTTCTGTAATGTTCACTAGTTTTAAATATTCATTAAATGCCTCTCCAGAAGAGTAGGAACCGTCCTCTGTGCCAATATTCTTATCAAACAGATCTTGCTTAAGCATTTCATATTCTTTATTCACTAATAAATAATAGTCAATATACTCATCTGCTGTAATTTGTAATTCTGTAAACATCTTCTCGTAATACGACTTCAATTCAGGAATCTTCATATCGTAATCAAGGGCCATTTTAACGCGTTCTCTAAAGGTATTTCTTCGCTCTTCATCCCATTGATAATCATGCTGTTCAAGATAGTGAAATAGTGCAAATTTTTCTAGAGTTTCATATAAGGCATGAAACTCTACAGCTTCTTTCGAAAAAAAAGTTTGTTTCCGGTAAAACATCTCGTATTTAGTAATTTCGACTGTTCGCTGATCATACATTCGAAAGTCCGCCTTTTTTGCTAATTCACTAGAATCTTCAGACAAAAGTAAAGCTGTTAAGAATACTGCCCCAATAATAAAGAGAAACAATGTTGCAACTGAAATTAAAGGTTTAAAGAAAGGTCTTTTAGGATTTTTCTGTTGTTTATAAATCGTCTCCTGATAAATTCGATGCTTAACCTGAGCCGCTTCTTTTTCCCAACTACCTAACGAATTATTAAGCTTGTCTTTCATAGCCAGTTTCTCCTTCCTCGAGCAAAATGCCCTTTAATAATTGGCGTGCTTTTTGTAACCTCGTTTTCACAGTGCCGATTGGTATATTAAGAATGGTAGAAATTTCAGCAGTTCCTTGCTCATCAAAGTAATGTAAAATTACGACTTCTCGGTATTTTAACGGCAGGTTTACTACATGTTTTAATACGTCGGAGGACTCGGAAGTAGCATTATGTGCTTTTTCGTTAGTAGTGAATAAATCTATTACCTGCACTTTTCGATAGTGCCAACTTCGGAAATAGTCCCGACAGCGGTTCACAGTCATTTGTACGAGATAGCCTTTAGGATTCTCTAAAGGTAACTCCTCACCATATTTTTGATATAACTTCACAAAAACTTCTTGTACGGTATCTTCAGCAATTTGCCGATCTTTTACATATAAATAACTCATTTTCAATAAATACGTTGTATATTGTTCAACGGCATCTACGAACTTCATTTTCATCCCCCTCTACCTATAAAACGGAGCTCAAGAGAATTTGGATTTAAAAATCCCCATAATTTGTATTTAAACATAAAAAGTGGATAGAAGTGTGTGAATCGCCAATAAATAGGTTGGAAAAGACTATTCAATTTGGTCTATTAATATGGAATATAATTTGAAAGATTTCAAGAATGAATCATGCTATAATAGTAAAACTAGTAAGATGCCTTGATGCCTTAAGAACGGAGAATGTATATTCTATGATTCGGACAAAAGAATTACTATCCATGTATGATATTTCAAGACAGACATTATATAACTGGATCAAAGAAGGGAAACTATCAGAGCCCATAAGAGATTGGAGGGGATGGAGAGTGTGGACGGAAAAACATAAGAAAGCAATCGAAGAAATCATAACGAATAAAACAGAACAGTTATCATTTCTAGAAGAAGAGAATCCAACTTTCCATATTAATAACAGACGTTACTTAGGAAGTAAATATAAATTGTTAGAGTTCATTAAAAAAGTTGTAGAAGACAATTGCAAATCAGTCAAATCGGTTGCAGACATTTTTGGTGGAACTGGAGTAGTAGCAGATTGTTTTAATAATCGTGAAACAAAAATTATAGTAAATGATATTTTATATTCTAATTATATTTCCTATTTTACTTGGTTTAGTGATGAAGAAGTAGATTGGGAAAAGGTACATACTATTATTAATCAGTTTAATGAAGTGGACATAGATTCGTTAGATGAAAACTATGTTTCTATCAACTTCGGAGATTCTTATTTCACTAAAGAAAACGCAAAAAGAATTGGTTTTATAAGAGAAGAAATTGAGCAATTATCAGGTTCTCTCACTTTCCGTGAAAAGGCAATCCTAATTACTTCATTGCTATATGCAATGGATAAGGTTGCGAACACAGTCGGTCATTATGATGCGTATCGAAGAAAACTAGATTCCGTTAAGCCATTAAGATTGTTAGTACCAGATGTGAATGATGAAAACAATAAAAACAATGAAATATTCCGAATGGATGCAAATCTATTAGTTAGAGATATTAAAGCGGACTTAGTATATATTGATACACCATATAATTCACGTCAGTATGGGGATGCCTATCATTTACTTGAAAATATAGCTGAATGGAAAAAACCTGAAGTAACGGGTGTAGCTAAAAAGATGATTAATCGCAGGCATATTAAAAGTGATTATTGTACGATGAAAGCTCCTCAAGCATTTGCAGATTTAGTTAAGCACATTGATAGTAAATATATTTTAGTTTCTTATAACAATATGGCCGAAAAAGGTGTAGGTCGCTCAAATGCCAAAATTTCTGATGAAGATATTATTGAAACATTGAAGACGAGAGGTACTGTTCAAACATTTGAAATGGACTATCAAGCTTATACAACGGGTAAAACAAACATTGAAGATCATAAAGAAATATTATATTTATGCACCGTAGAAGAGGGATCGTAGTGGAAGAAAAAAAGGAATACCTAAAATCTTGTTTCAATTATACTGGTGGCAAGTTTAAATTACTTAAACAAATCATGCCCCTTTTTCCTAATGACTGTAATCGCTTTGTAGATCTATTTTGTGGTGGTAGCAACGTCGCTATAAATGCCTCTTCTCAGAAAGATATCATCTGTATAGATTACCAGGAGCATATTATCGATCTTTATAATACGTTAAAACGTCTAGATTTTGAGGAAATCGTTCAACGAATAGAAGAGATTATTGAACAATTTCAACTAAGTAACACTTTTAAATATGGCTATAGCAAATATAATTGTGATTCAAGTTCAGGTTTAGGAGAGTATAATAAGGAACCCTATTTGAAATTGCGAGAACACTATAACGCCATAACAGAAAAAAGTGATTACAAAAATCTGCTGTTTTACGTCTTAACAGTATTTGGTTTTAATAACCAGATCCGATTTAATAAATCAGGACATTATAATATCCCGGTTGGTAAAAGAGATTTTAACGAAAAAATTCGAGCAAACTTAAAAGGGTTCATTGAAGCAATTAAAGAAAAAGACATTCAATTCATCTGCCAAGATTTTAGAGAAATCGATATTGAATTAGTCGAAGGGGATTTTCTATATGCAGATCCCCCTTATCTAATCTCTACTGCTACTTATAACGAGAGCAATGGTTGGACTGCAGAGGACGATCGAGCTTTATTACTATTTTTAGATACGTTACATTCAAAAGGTGTCAAATTTGCATTGTCCAATGTACTTGAACATAAAGGTGAATCCAACAATTATTTAATCGATTGGTCACAAAAGTATCATGTACACTATTTAAATAAACATTATCAAAATTCCAACTATCAAATTAAAGATAAAAATTCAAAAACAGTAGAAGTATTAATTACGAACTTTATAAATCAAGGATAAATGCCCTTTATATAGGCATTTATCTTTTTTTAACTAGTATGTATTAATTGTGGGTTCTAGTAGAATGAAAGTAATTATGAATAATATCCAATGTAAGATGTTAGTTTAACTAAATCAGATTAATAGGGGTGAAGGTTTTGCCTGGAACATGGAGTATTAGTACAACGATGAGAAATCCAGAAAGAATTGCAGATGCATTACATGCTTTAGCAGTTTTTGAAGGAAAAAATTTTAATACGAAGACTCAATCTGAATTTTTTAAAGAAATGATTAGAAAAAAATATTATCAACCGACTACAATCTCTCAGAAGTACAAAGAGATGTATGAAGAACCAGAGGAGTTTACGCAAGAAGAATTAGAAGACATTTTAAGTCAGGTTCATTACACAAATAAATCCTACAATGATGATCAAGAACTATGTTATGCATTACGTGGGAGAACAGCTGTAAGTAATGTTACAAAAATGGGTTTAGCCATTGCAAAAGAGTCAATGGGTGCAGTTCAAATTACGGAGTTAGGTAAACAACTTGTAAATGAAAAAGTGGACTTAAGTGTAGTCTTTTTTAGATATTTTCTAAAGTGGCAGTTACCAAACCCATCTGATTCAGGTTATAACGATTTTGACATTGTACCCTTTATTGCTACATTGCACGTAGTGAAAAAGGTAAATGATCAGTGGAGTAAGATGGGAAATAAACCTGTAGGGATTTCGAAAGAAGAATTCTCCTTATTTGTTACGACGTTAATTGACTATCGAGATATTGATCAATGTGTATCTAGTATTATTCAGTTTAGAGAAGAAAAAAGAAGTCTAGATAAAAATGCTGCACATGAATATGTGGACAGACGATTTAAACAAACAGTAGTTGAGATATATAGTCTAGATTCTAAAGATGAAAAAGCAATTCAAAAGAAAGTAAATAATCTATTCGATTACGGAGATTCTGCTACTCGTTATTTCCGTATGACTGGTTTACTTTACTATCGAGGCGATGGCCGTTACATCGATTTAGCACCAACGAGAGCAGTTGAAATCCAAAGAATTTTAGATTCATTCTCTGGACAAGCACTTGATTTTAAATCCGTTGATGATTACTTACTCTATATGTCGGATATCAATAAACCGGCATTACCTTGGGAAAATGTATCAGATCTTAAAGAAGTGTATGGAAATCTTGTAGAACAAGCAAAAGAGCTACAAACAAAACTGCTGAAAGAACACCCGCAACATATATTGCATACTTTTCATTTTGAAAATGCAGAGACTATTGAAACTTTTAATTCCGTTCATGAATATCAAAAGAAAATTTCTGAGATACGTGACGTGATTAAAACTTTAAAGAATGATTTATTAATCATACAAGAGAGAAATCTCAGCAATCTTGATGTATATATAGAAGAATTAACTAAATTGGCTACTAGAAAAAGAAGTAATAGTGGTCAGGATCCATTAAATTTAGAATACTACGTAACAATGGCATTAATGGCATTAGATGATGCGAAAGAAATTAACCCGAACTATTCCGTTGGGGATGATCATATGCCATTATTTACTGCACCAGGGAATACTCCGGATATTGAGTGTTACTACGATTCGTTTAATATGATTTGTGAAGTAACTTTATTAAAGAGTAGAGATCAATGGGAGAACGAAGGCCAACCGGTTATGAGACATTTAAGAAGCTTCGAAGAAGAGAATGCTAATGAGGATTGTTATTGTCTTTTCATTGCACCTATTATGCACCGAGATACAATTAATACTTTCTGGATGAGTGTAAGGTATGAATATGAAGGTGCTCCTCAAAAGATCGTACCAATGACGATTCAAGAGTTTGTTCAAGTGCTCGAAAATGTGAAGGAATTGAATAACAAAGGTATACGTATTAACCATCGAGATATAAAAGACTTGTTGCATAAAATCTACGCACAGTCACAATTGTCTGGTGTGAATTCCTCTAACTGGTTAAATCAGAACGATCAATTGATCGAGGATTGGAAGTTAAGTCTTATCAATGGTTAAATCCATACAAAATATGAAGAGCATGTGACAACAAGTTCACATGCTCTTTTAGTATGCGCGGAAATACAATTTCAGGATTAAAGCTTTAGAATGTATAGCGAGACACTTGCTCGCCGCCAATTATGAGTCCTTCGACTTCCTTGAACCCCATTTTTTCATAAATGCGTTTTGCATGAACATTTGTTGGTTCATATGAGAGTGTGATTGTTTGATGGCGCTCTTCTTTAATAGCTTTAATGTCATCAATAACTAGTTTTACTGATTCTTTTCCATAACCTTTTCCTTGATGTTTAGCATCAATCATCATACGGTAAATCCAAAATTCATGGTCATCTTCATCAATACCATAAAGCGTAAAACCGACCATTTCATCTCCGTAATAAATTCCTTTTGCATGGAAGTTATCTAGGAAATTTAACTGAGCTAGTGATACTGCATTCGATGCAACAAAATTTACTTGATCTTCTTTCACACGAAGTGAAATCGCATCAACCCAATTATCTTTCGTTATTGTTTTTAGATGTAACATTTCTATTCCTAATCCCCTTAAATACACATTATTTTAGAAACTTATAAATGAGGCATTACCAGCGAATTTAATCTTGTTATAAGGCCCCTATTATGATTACTAAGTCACTATTTTATAATAAATGGAAGTAATGTATTTTACTAGATAATTTTAGTGTGTATAAAAAAATACTTCATATGGTTAAAATTAAAACTCAAATACTAAGATAATAAGACCCTTATTCATCAACATACTCTTAGAATTATGCTATATTTTTTTATGGAATCATCTGACTAAATAGGAGTTGAAATAATGGGAACAAATAAGAAAATAATATATTTGGTTATCAGTGTTTTTGCAGCTATTTTTGTTTTATCGGGCTGTGGAACTGCAACTGATAATAAACAAACCCAGGGTGCAGAAAACAATGAGGAAAAACCATCAAATACAGAAAATTATCCATCAGAAGTAACTGAAAATCCGATTGTGACAATTACGATGAATAATGATGAAAAGATAGTGATTGAATTAGAGCCTAAGGTTGCTCCAAATACGGTTGCGAACTTCATCTTCTTAGCTGAAGATGGATTTTATGATGGACTTACTTTTCACAGAGTGATTCCAGGATTTATGATTCAAGGTGGAGATCCAGCTGGTAATGGAACAGGTGGACCTGATTATTCCATCGAAGGAGAGTTTACTTCAAATGGCTTTGAAAATAATTTAAAGCATGAACGTGGTGTGATATCAATGGCGCGATCACAAGATTATAACTCTGCAGGATCTCAATTTTTTATCATGGTAGAGGCAGCACCTCATCTTGATGGAGAATATGCAGCCTTTGGTAAAGTTATCGAGGGAATGGAAACAGTTGATAAAATCGTTTCTGTAGAACGAAATCAGTCAGATAAACCTTTAGAAGATCAAGTGATGAAAAAAGTAGAGGTTGATACGAAGGGCTTTGATTATCCAGAGCCAAAAGTTCAATAATGATAGATTAAGGCTGTCCTTTGGATTTTTGGAAAATATCATTGGGCAGTCTTAAATTTATTAGTATGTATAATTTTCTCCTTTAACCTTAAATAAGAAAATAGATGTACCAAAAACAAAATCTTTTACATAAATCTGGTTATATGTGTAATTTTGTATGATTTCTTTCGCAATTATTAAGTGTTATAATAAAAATACAGTAAGATGTAGAATTGTAATGTGTATTAGAAGTCATTTGTGAAAAAATGAAGAACTTCTAATACTTTTTTATAATACAATTCAAAACCTTACTTTTAAAAATGCTTTTTACTATATTATAATAGTAGATTTAATTCTTCATCAAAAAGTGTTATACTATAATATGGTTTTTAATGATATACAGAAAAGGTGTGATCAAAGGAGTACCTGGCATGTTACACCTAAGTGGAGACCTACATCTTTTTTGCAAATATAGGGGAGATAAGGAAGGTTATTATGAGTAACAGAGTTGAAAAAACAGATGTTGTTTTAATTGGTGCTGGAATCATGAGTGCAACTTTAGGAACACTTCTAAAAGAACTAGCACCTGAATGGGATATTAAAGTCTATGAAGCACTTGATAAACCGGGTGAAGAGAGTTCGAATGAGTGGAACAATGCAGGAACAGGACACTCTGCACTATGTGAGTTAAACTACACACCTGAACAAAAAGACGGTTCTATTGATATTAAAAAAGCAATTAACATTAATCAACAATTCCAAGTATCAAGACAGTTCTGGTCTTATCTTGTAAAAAACAATTTGATTACAAATCCAGAAGAATTCATCATGCCATTACCTCATATGAGTTATGTATTTGGTGAAAAAGATGTAAACTTCTTGAAAAAACGTTTTGAAGCGCTATCAAAAAGTCCATTGTTCGAAGGTATGGAATATTCAGAAGACCCAGAGACATTAAAAAAATGGCTTCCATTAATGATGAATGATCGTAAGTTCAATGAACCAATTGCAGCAACAAAAATTGATTCAGGTACGGACGTGAACTTCGGTGCATTAACACGTATGTTAATGGGACACTTAAACAATCAAAATGTTGAAGTTAACTACAAACATAGAGTTGAAGGTATTAAACGTACAAAAGATGGCCGTTGGGAAGTAAAAGTACATGACCTTGATGGCTGTAAAATGCACTATATCCATGCGAAATTTGTGTTTATTGGTGCAGGTGGCGCGAGCTTACATCTATTACAAGATACAGGAATTCCTGAATCTAAACATATTGGTGGTTTCCCAGTAAGTGGATTATTCATGGTTTGTAAAAATCCTGAGATTGTAGAACAACACAATGCAAAAGTGTATGGTAAAGCTAAAGTTGGTGCTCCACCAATGTCAGTACCACACCTTGATACACGATATATTGAGGGTAAAAAATCATTACTATTTGGTCCATTTGCAGGCTTCTCACCTAAGTTCTTAAAAACTGGATCATATATGGATTTATTCGCTTCAATTAGACCAAATAACATTCTTACGTTATTATCTGCTGGAGTAAAAGAAATTCCATTAACAAAATACTTAATTCAACAGTTAATGTTATCAAAAGAACAACGTATGGAAGAATTACGTGAATTTATTCCAAATGCGAATAGTGAAGATTGGGATATCGTAATCGCTGGCCAACGCGTTCAAGTAATTAAAGATACTGAAGCAGGAAAAGGCACACTTCAATTTGGTACAGAAGTAATCACTGCTGAAGATGGTTCAGTTGCAGCTTTACTTGGTGCATCACCAGGTGCATCTACAGCTGTTCAAGTTATGTTAGAAGTTATTAAAAAATGTTTCCCTCAAGAACATAAAAATTGGGAAGCAAAAATTAAAGAAATGATTCCTTCTTACGGTATTTCTCTTGCAGAACGCCCTGACTTATTTAAAAAACTTCATGAAGAAACAGCTGAAGTCCTTGGTTTAAATAAATCACAAGATGGATCAAAACAATTAGAAGACGTAAAATAAGTTGTGAACTAAATAGTTAATATATACTACTTAAATAGTACAATCCTAAGGATCATTCCCTGGGATTGTACTTTTTTGTACTTCAATGGCAACTCCAAATGTATCAGCTGTTGCAGCTTTATTAGTTGATAAGTACGGCAAAATGTCACCAACCTAACTTTGAAAAATGCAGTTGATCCTGTAAAAGGGAAAGATAAAGCATACTTCGGGAATGGTTTCTTAAACGCTTATAAAGCATTACAATAAATTAAAAATAGACACAACCTGACTTTATCAGAGTTGTGTCTTTTTCTTTGTAAAAAATTATTTAAATATCGGTAATTTTTTTAGAACTAAACAAACTGGAATAGCAATTAGAATTCCGATTGCATTTTGAATTAGGTCACCAGGTATTGATAATAATGGAGCAACCCAATTTGCATAAAGGATTACCTCACCAATGTAATAAACGCCAAGCATAAATGGTACGGATGCAATTGTCGCTAGTATATTAAAGCCGATACTGTCACCGTTTCGGTTATTTGACCATGCAATTTTCCCTACAACATAACCTTGCAAACCACGAGCAACAATTGTAATTGGTGCCCATATTGCCCATCCGCCAAGAATATCAAACAGTCCCATTCCTGCAGCCCCAGCAATTGCACCTTTCTTAGGTCCGAATAGGATGGAAGCAATAAATAGCATTGCTGTACCTAAATGTACTAAACCACCATTACCGAACGGAAGTTTTATATTTATGAATACTGTTGAAACGAATACCAGTGCTATTAAAAGTGCAGAAATAATTAAATCAAAAGTTTTTGCTCGAGTATTTGAATAGCTTTGTACTTTTTGCATATGATTTTCCCCCCTGATGTAATGTTATTTGTCATAACATTATCAAAGGTCTGATACTAAAAAAAGTACCACAATAGTGAAATTTTTAGTGGTCAGTTTTATAAATCCTTAATAATAACACTTTTATAAAAAGGAATAATAAATCTCATCAGGATTGAATTGGACAACGGTTGGGAAAACTATAGCAAAAGGAGGTTATGTACATGAAAAAATTTCTGTTAATCCTATTTCTAACTTTTTCCTCACTTGCACTATTTGGTTGTGGAGATAATGAATTGGAAGAAGGTGAAGATATAGAGGAAATTGAAGAAGAAGATGAAATCGGCGATGGAGAGATTGACGACGAGTAGTCTCTATCTAGTTTTACCGCTAATAGGTTCTATTATGTATATTTGATAAACGAAAAAAATCTCCTCATTTGGACAAACTAATCTTGAAAGAAATTGAAATCATTTTTCGATTTCAATTTCTTTCAAGAAAACCAATGAGGAGGATGGCTATGTCAAAAGAAAATATGAACAATACTGGTGTGAATTGTACAAATTCTAATAATGGAGCTTCATGTAAGTTAGAACAAAACAATTCTAAACAAAATGATGTTGAGTTTGCGTCGGAGTTTAATCCGAATTTTCAATCAGAAGGCCGCAATAATCAATCATCTTTTACTGGTAATGAGTTCGAACCTAATAAGGAAAGAACACCAAGCGAACGTACCGCATGGAATTAGGAGTATTTTGACAGCCTTTCAAATCATTGAGTTGGGACTAGAAGAGTAATCCTCTTTTAGTCCCATATTTATTTTAATGAAATAAAAATAAGCCTGTGTTGGATATATAGAAATTTAATTGAATATTTTGCTTCGTATTAATGCCTCAATTTAGAAAAAAATAAGCATATCACAAGTTTAATTTGTGAGTAAAAAGGAGGTGTAGGAAATTGAATACTATTTATAGAATTGCTCTAACATTAGTGATCATAGGTGCCATAAACTGGGGACTTATAGGATTATTTGACTTTAACCTAGTAGCTGCTATTTTTGGCGAAGATACATTCGCATCCAATGTAGTTTATGCACTTGTTGGATTAGCAGGTCTTCTATCTTTACCGATTCTTGCGAAACGATTTGAAGAAGATCGTATGGATGATACAGAAATTTTTGCTGAGCCAAGACCTCAAATGGAGGCCGGTGAAGAGTTCGAATTTACCGAAGCAGAAAGAAGAAGAAGACGTAATGAAGACATCGATGACGATACAATAGTTTAAAACATTAAAAGCCCTCCAAGTAACTTTTGGAGGGTTTTTACATGAAAATAAATAAACCTCATGAATACCACTCAATATGAGCAAAATAGTGAGTGAGGGATATAGGAAATGGTTTTTCTATATTTTTCATTAAATCTCATTGAGGAGGATATCTAAATGCCAAATGTAGAAGTACGCTGTTCTGTTGCAAATTGTTTTTTCCACAAGGAAGGAAACTTGTGTGGAGCGGAGAAAATACAAGTAGATATGAATTACCATTCGAAAAATCGTCAGCCAGAGTTTGCTTCTGATTTTGACTTCGATAAGATAACTGAAGAAGCAAGTAGTTCACGTGACACTTGTTGTAAAACATTTAAACCAAAAACGAATCATAAAAAATAGTTACTTTGAGGTCAAAATGATTTTGGCAGTTTGATGAAACCACATTGAGAACAAAAGGACTAAGGAATATATCTATGCCTCCTTAGTCCACTTACGTTATTAAACGAAAGATAACCAGGTTAAATGCATGAAAGAAATACCTGTATATAGAACACTTACCCCAACTAATGAAATCAAAAATGACTTTTGAAATCGTTCACTACATCTATAATAAACAGCGAAGGAAATAGTGACGATTAGTATTGAAATGAAGAATTTAAATAAAAGAAAAAGTTCAGGACTTAACTTTAATAAATAATCCATTAACGGATTTAGCTCCTCAATTAAATTGTAATTGTAACCATAATTTGTTGCAAAAGCATCGAACAAATTTAATAACGAAATGAGTATTCCAAAAGCAAGGATTAAAATTTTATTCCCCATATTACCATCCTTTCCTAATAGGAAATAGAAATAGTACCAGTATGTACCTAACGAAACGATGTTAAACTGTTTAATGGTAATAAATGTGAAATAATAATACTATTGGATATTCAATAAGTATAAAATTGTATGATAAGTAAATTGAACTCCTGATTATTATGTAAAAATAAAAAACCACGAGAATAATCCCGTGGGAGAAATTAATGGATTAAGTATTCTTCTTTTAATTCGGAAACATCTACCTCAAAACGTTCTTCTAATGAACGACGTAAATGGACAGTAGCAGTTTTACCATCATCATGAAGTTTATCTATCCAAACTGATACACCATTGTAACTAACTTCATATTCTTTTGGTGATGAAACAATTTCTTTTGCGCGGTTAAAGTCCATGAAATTTCCTCCATATTTACTTTTTTTTGAGTTGTTTTGCCTTTTTTACTAATTCCTCAAGTTCATCTAACTCCTGGGCAAATTCTTCATGCACTTTGTTAGGTGAAATTTTTAAATTTTTAGGTGTTTGTGGCAATGAGTTTGTATTATTACTTTTACCTTGGCTATCATCTCGGCCCATGAAAAGTCTCCTTTCAATTGGAATCAATCTTAATATGGCTAATACGACGTTTTTTATCACAGTAAGAAAAAATTAATTCATCAAGACGGCCAAAGAGAGATTGTTCAATTAAAATAAGCAGACGCCTAATCGACGTCTGCTTATAGTTATTAAAAACTTACTCCAGTTTGTACAGATAGAACTTGAAGTTGCGCTTGCCATTCTTTAATTAGAGCACTAGCCTCATTTAGTCCTTGGTTTGCAGTTTCTACTAACTCTCTACTTTGATCTTCTAAAGCGGCAATCATTACTGCAAATGCTCCTAATTGAATCGTTGCACCCTCTACATAAAGTGCATGTAGATCATTAATAATTTGGTTATCTGATCTAATTTCAGATAATGCGCGAACAAATTCTGTATAGGATGGAACTACATCATAATATAAAGCTTCATACATAGTAGCATCATCTACATAATTGACCCCAGATACATTCGAATATGCTGCGATGATTCTACCCTCTTCAGGGGCAAGTGCACTGATTTCATCGATATAAGCTTGGAAGGCAATTGCTAAATCATCATTACCTGAATTTGTATTGGTGTTGTTGTTCTGATTGTTATTATTGTTGAAGTTGTTATTGTTATTTTGGTTATTATTGTTTGCATTGTTGTTATTGTTATTTTGGTTATTATTGTTTGTGTTGTTGTTATTATTTTGATTGTTATTGTTATTATTGTTGTCATTATTACTATTTGTATTGTTGTTATCTGAATTGTTATTTACTTGCGGTCCATCATTATTGGCTGGACCGTTTAATTGAGGCAAGATATTACAAGCAGACAGGACACTAGCTAACGTGAAAACTAAAAGAAAGGAAAGTAGTTTTTTCATATGACTCCATTTCCCCCGATTTATTCGGGATATTTTGATAAACACATACGAATATAATATTCAGGAGTATGTCGAAAAATGACTTATATTGTAAAATGGCAATAAAAAAACATCCCATAAAAAATGAGATGTGGAAAAATGTTATACAAATTTACATATATAACCCTGCAAGGAAAATCCCCAATGTTTCTTCATAAATCTCATCAAATTGACTAAGTGGGAGTGGATTTACTCCTGAACCCAATTCTACTGTAAAGCCAGGGCGCCTCCAGTCTTGAATAAACCAATCTTTAAAGCCTGCATAACTTTCGATGGTTTGTTCTGGAGTAAAGCCACTAACCTTAGCGAATTCGTTAACCATAATTTCTGACTCAGGTGGTTCAAGGTTTTCGTAACCCCAATAAATTACCCTTCCTTGAGTGTGGAAAGCAAGAATCCAAGCAAAATCTCTTCTTCTTGTTAAGTCTGCCATCGCAATTGCTTCCGGTTCTGTTAGCGGTGCTTCACCACCATAATCCCTTGGTCCAGGTGTTTTTGGATTGCGTTCTCTTTCAGCTTCCCAATTTGCAGGGAACTGATCATTTAAATCAACACCATTAATGTTTGCTTTCCAACCTGAGAAATCCATACTATCGTTATTCCATTCAATGACTCTACTACGGTATGGTTCAGCTTCAGTTGGACCATTAATAACGAGGTTCACGCCATCAGGGTTCACCATTGGTACAATTGAAAGCATAGATTGTTGATAAAGTGGGAATGTATTTAATCCACGAATAGGGGTTTGATTGGTTAAGGATAGTAAATAATCATTTAAAAAAGTCATGATGACAGGTGTTGTAATCCATTCATTTGCATGAAATGACCCATTATAATGAACGCGTTTGGAACCATTTCCGAGTAACACTTCTGGAATATTACGACCTAGAACTGAATTTCCAATAGAAGAGGATTGTATGAATGGGTAAATAGTCATTAAATTTCTTAAATCATTTAACATCACATCATATTCATAATTTTGCTTCCCGTTTACTACTCTCCAGGTTACTCTTTGAGGTACAAGAATTGTTTGGCCAACCTGTAGTCGATTAGGGTTTAATGTTGGATTTAAAAGAAATAGTGAATCAAGTGGGATATTACGTTTTCGTGAAATGACCCACAAAGAATCTCCAGGTTGAATTTGATAATTTACAGCTACGAATCCCGGTATACGGATCCTTTGGCCAATAACAACAGCTTGAGGATTAATGTTTCGGTTTGAATCAATGATAAGCTGAAGAGGTAGGTTGAAAACTTGACTGTAATACCAAAAGGAGTCCCCTCTTCTTACATAAATGTCCACATCGTTCCTCCCTTAGAACTTTCATATTTTCTTAATAGAAAAGTTATCGTTAAGTAAAGCCCAATTTTGAGGATACGGATATCCCAAAGCCCAGTAGCTAATTCCTCTTAGATTAAATTCTTTGGCTAGATCAAACTTTGCTTGAGCACTACGAGCATCTTCAAACCAAACTTCATGACCTTGACCATTTCCATCTGTGTAGCGGAAGAATGGAGATTGAGCAACTTCATCATATTGGATTACGGCATTATATTGTGTAGCCCTACGAACTGCTTCTTGCGGACTAAACGTCTCAGCTGTAGCCCCTTCAACATGAGGAATCTTCCAATCTCTAGCGTAAATTTGAAACCCTAAATATATTTTATTGGCAGGCATAACGGAGAGTGCGTATTCAACAACTCTTCGCATTTGATTTAATGGTGAAATTGCTTGTGGTGAAGCACCCCTCCAGCCCCATTCGTAAGTCATTAAAATAACAAAATCCGCGATACGACCATGAGCTTCATAATCATGTGCGGTATATAAAAGCCCTTCTTGACTTCCGCTCGTTTTAGGTGCTACTGCAGTGGATACAAAGTAACCCCGTTCATGGAGTCTGTCGACTGTAAGTTGTAAAAACTGGTTGTAATTCTCACGATCTTCGGGTGGTACATATTCGAAATCTATATTAACTCCTTTATATCCCTTCGCATCCATGACTTGAAGTATATTTGTAATCAGCTTCTCTCTCGTTTCTGGATTAGATAAAACTGCATGAGCTAAATTTGTTCCAGTACTCGTTGCAGAAAGATTTGTAACAGCTAACATAGGAACTACATTTTTTGAAACTGCTGCTTTTAACATCAAATCATCATCAAAAGGTTCTAAAGTCCCATCTTCTTTAATCATATAGGCAAATGGACTGAAATATGTTAGTAAATGACCGACTGCATTTACTGAATTGGCAGCATCCTGATCTTTCTGATATGAGTATGCGTTCACTTCAATTTGCGGTTTAATCCTTGGAATGATTATTTGTCTACCAGCATAAATAAGATTGGAGTTTTGAATTTGGTTTTCTCTTAAAATTGCTTCAACAGTTGTTCCGTAAAGCCGGGCAATTTGGGCTAAGTTTTGCCCTGGTTGAACGTAGTGGAGTAAAGGTGGAATGTAAAGTTTATTTCCTGGTCGGAGTAAATTAGGGTTTGTGATTTGATTTGCTTGCAAAATTGCATTCACTGTTACATTGTACTGCCTTGCAATTGACCATAAAGTTTCACCCGGTTGAATGGTGTGAATAGAACCGGGGACCGGAATGACAAGAGATTGACCTAAAAGTAAGCGATTAGGGTTAGGTAATTGATTGACAGATTGAATCGCATCAATAGAAACATTGTAGAGTGCGGCAAGCTGCCAAAGCGTCTCGCCCCTTCTTACAACATGAATTAACAATACGTAACCTCCTCTAACGTATGTTTAACATTGCAATATATGTGATGAGTGGTGAGAAAATTAAAAGAAGGGAAAAAGTACCCTTTTCTATTATCCTAAAAAAAGCCTATATAAACTTAAGGTTGAATATATTAAAATTTTCACTGAAATGTAAATTTCTGTTTAACCATGTCGTATTCCAATATTTTGTAATTTACATTATAATGAAAGGGCATTTAGATTAATAGAGTAATAAGGTAGTAAAAATGAAGGAGGATTTACATGAACGAGGATAATCAGTATCCAAACCAAAATGGAAACTCGAATGAAGGACCCAATCCAAATCAGTTT
Source organism: Ureibacillus sp. MALMAid1270 (assembly GCF_049202975.1). Lineage (NCBI taxonomy): Bacteria > Bacillati > Bacillota > Bacilli > Caryophanales > Caryophanaceae > Ureibacillus > Ureibacillus sp. MALMAid1270. The sequence goes on from NZ_JBMIRP010000093.1 coordinate 93,494, forward strand.
GGCGATGCAAACCAGTTTCCTAACAATCAATACGGAAATCCAAATCAAATTCCAAATCCCAATCAGTCTGTGAACCCAAATCAATATGTTGACCCAAACCAATTCCCAAATCCCAATCAATATGTTGACCCGAACCAGTACCAAAATACAAATCAATATGTAAATCAAAACCAAGGTCAATTTACAGATCAGGACAAATATTGGAATCCAAATCAAAATCAATACCAAAACCAGTACCAACAAAATAATCAAAATCAAAACCAAAACCAAAACCAGTTCCAAAATCAAAACCAATATCATAACCAAAATCAGTACGGCAACCAAAACCAATATGGTAACCAACAAAATCAATACGCACAACAAAACCAATTTGGAAACACAAATCAGTATGTCGGTCAAAATCCACCGAAAAAGCCAAAATCTAAAAAACTAGCAGTAACAATTATTAGTGCTATATTTGCATTATTATTAGTGGGTGGTGGTGTTTTTGCCTTATTCAACATGCAAAAAACGCCGAAAGATCGATTATTACTAGCAGAAGCAAATTCCTGGGGTAAAGTAGGAGAGGCATTTGAAAGTCGCTACAAACCTGAATTCGAATGGGCAAAAAAAGCAGAAACTACACCAACAGAATATACATATGACATTGAAGCTTCTGTAGATGGAGATTTCTATAGTTACGAAGAAGAGATGATTGCAGAAATTATTAATAACTCTTCAATTTCTTTAGACGTTCAATTAGATCCAAACAATCAACTGATGAAAGCTGATTTAGGCGCAGACATAAATGGTACTCAAATAGATAAAATTTCAGCTTATATTACAAGTAAAGAATTCATGCTTGGTTTCCCATTCACTGACGATATTCTTCAAATTAAAGATGAAGACTTCGGCAACTTTATGAGAACTCTTGACCCTTACTATGAAGGTTCAGAAACACTTGGTCTATCTGATTGGATGGGCAAAAATATGTTCTCTGAAGAAAATAAAGATTATTTAGTGAAAGAGTATTTACTATACTTCTATGACTCTTTACCAGCAGAAGCATTTAAAGAGTCCAATGAAGAAGTAACGGTATTTGGGGAAAAATTGCAAGCTAACAAAATCTCAATGGAGCTTAGCGGTGACCAAATTAGAGATAGTTTAGTGAAAGTACTTGAAAAAGCTAAAAACGATCCTAAATTTGAAGATATCATATTAGAAACAGTGAAAAATGCTACAGGGGCAGCTGGTACATTTGAAGATGACTTTGACCTTGATATCAATGAAGGACTAGACTCTGCAATTGAGGAACTAAAAAGCACTGATATTCCAGTAAGTATTAATTATACTGCTTGGATCAATGCTGATACTGTTGTTCAAAGTGAACTAGTAATTGGTGAGTTTAAGGTAGAAGGAACTCGTTCATTTACTACTGATAAACTAAAATGGGATTATACTTTTGATTTTGAAGGTGAACAATTAAGCTTTGTAGGTGATTTATCATCTAATAATGGTCAAATCGAAGACGAAGTAACATTATTAGCTAGTGATAATACAGGGTTTATTTATAAAGGTTCAGAAGAGCTAAATGGTGGAGAACGTAATTTCAATCGTTCATTGTCCTTCGAAGAAGAAGATGAAGCATTTGAGGTTTACTGGAATGGTGATTCTTCTTACGGCAATGACTCAATGGAAGCATCTCATACAATTGGAATTGGAACATCAGAATTCGCTATCGATATCACATGGGATGAAGTAGGGAAATTTATCAAAAATGTGGATATTCCAAAAGATAATGTAGTCGATATTGGATCAATGAGTGCAGATGAAATCCAATCTTACTTTGAAGAAGAATTCCTTATGGAAGCACAAAGCTGGTTTATGGAACTATACTTCCAACTCGGACTTTTCTAATGAATGGGTGAACACACCTTGAGAAATATAAAAAATATAGCATTCTTTATTCATCAATATGTAAAACAACTACAGAAGAAGTGGAAATCACTTCTTCTGCTTTTTGTATTTCCAATCTTCATCGTTTCAATTAGTGCACTTATGATTGTTTCATTAGTAGATTCTCCAGTAGATTCGAAAATTGCTGTCGCTTTAGTAGATGAAGACCAAACAAGTGAAACAAAAATGATTAGTAGCTTTCTTCAAACTAGCTTTAACGAAGACGGAACGATTAATTTAAAAATGATGAGTCAAGATGAAGCTATAGAACAAATTGAAGAGAATCAAATCAGTGCCTATATTGTTTTACCTAAACAATTTACTGAAAGTATGTACGCTGGACAATCATTAACAATTCCTATCGTAGGAAATTCACAACAAAAGACTGATAGCTTTATTGTGAAAGAGTTGGTCGAAAGTTTTACGAGATACATAGAATCTGCACAGGCAAATATTTTAACAGTTTACGACTATGCAAGTAAAACGGACATGTCCGATTCAGAATTTCAATCCTATCGTTATGCCCTATTTATTGAATTTACCCTATTTACATTAGCGAAAGATCAAATATTGAAAGAAGAAACCATTACTAATATTGCAACTTCATCACCTCTTCATTTCTTTACACTTTCTGGCTGGTACCTAACATTCACTATTTGGTTATTTGGTTTCTATGTTGTATTAAAAAAAGATGAAACTCCTTCGTTAAGTATTCGACTTAAACTTTTTGGAGTAACTATGTGGCAGAATGTTTTATCTAGAATGATGGTAGCATTCATTGGTAGTATGTTATTAGCTTCTGTTTCATTTTTTGCATTATCACATTACTTCACACTTGAGCTATACGTAATTGATTATTTAAGACTGCTCCATTACACAGCTTTATATGGGTTACTTATATTGATTGGCCTTTCAATCATTGATGTATGGATAAAATCAATGAAAACCGCTATTTTCGTTCAAGTTATCTATTTGTTCTTTATTATTTTGTTGAGTGGCTCAATAATCCCATCCATATATTTACCGTTATCCATACAGGATTATTTACCCAAAATATTCTCAAATGAAGTCTTTAATTGGATGACAGATATAGCCCTTGAAGGTAGAAACTATGCAGAATATACCCGGTTAACAATCATGGCGATTATAGGATTTGTCTTGCTGTGGCTATCAACTGCTGTAAAAGAGAGGTGGGTGAGATGAGCGGAATCTTATATACAAGATGGTTAAGGGTGAAAAAAGACTGGAAAAGTCTCATACTTTGGTTGATACTACCTTTTCTTTTAACATTTTTAACTACTATATTAGTGGGAATTTGGAGCGAGGATTCAAAAATTCCTATTGGGATTGTTGTAGAAGAAGAGTCCGAGTTGTCCAATCAGTTAATAGAAACGCTGAAAGGTGTTTCATATCTTGATGTGAAGTTATTAAACGAACGTGAAGCATTGAATGAATTAGAAAAGCATGAATTAGATAGTGTGTTTGTTCTTAATAATCGTTATGAAGAAATGATTATAGATGGAAAGAGAAATGGGTTAGTCGAATCGTACTCATCAAATCGATCATATGCGCATTTTGCAGTAAAAGAGCTTATAACATCTTTTGTTCAAGGTGACGTTTCTCGAATGAGAGCTGCATATGAAGTAAGGGATCTCTATTTTGAATATGGTACCAATGAAGAATGGAACTGGGAAGAAATTGTGGAAGCAAGTATGGAAATGCAAAGTTCTCAAGAGCTATTACAAACCAATTTTTCATACCAAAATCAATCCGTCGAAGTAACGGATGATGAACTACTTCCAGTCTTCAATACATGGGGAATCTGGGCATTCTTTAGTTTAATTTCAACTTTCTTTATCTTTGATTGGATGATAAAAGAAAATCGACCCGAATTACATATTCGATGGTTCTTCACATCTACCAATTTTAAAAAGTTTGCTAGTATCAGCTTTGTTTTCTATACAGTCATCATGTTTATTGTAGACGGAGTAACAGTCTATTTATTAAGCAAGCTGCTTCAACAACCATTTACTATTGATCTATGGATATCGATTCTCTTTTATAAATTAGCTATTCATTTATTTGCATTTTTATTTGTAAACTTATTTAAACAATCGTTAATGTATTACGTTAGTTCAATTGGAGTTACGCTAGCACTTACCCTTCTAGGTGGAGCAATTATTCCGATCGACGGATTATTGAAAGAATGGAGCTGGGTAGAGAATTTAAGCCCAATTACAAGTTTACTCCATGAGGAAATACCATATGGGTGGCTACTTGTATTAATGGTGTTGTTCTGTATTTGGTATTGGAAAGGAGACAAGTTGCATGCTTAGAGTAATAGAATTGGAGAAAAGTTATGGTAAGAGGAAAATTTTGGACAAAGTCTCCTTTCAACTAAGCAGAGGAGAAGTTGTTGGACTAGTGGGTGAGAATGGTGCAGGGAAGTCCACCTTACTAAATACATTGGCGACAATTACAAGAGCTACAAAGGGTACAATCCAATTAGGTGAGTTTGTTTATGGAAAGAAGACAGAAGATATTCGCAAAATGGTTGGTTTCGTTCCCCAGGAAATATCTCTGTGGGAAGAGTTCACAGTAGAGCAAAACATGCTATTTTTTGAAAAGCTATCATGGAAAAGAAGAACAAAAGATGAATGCAGGCAACTTTGTTTAGATATGCAATTGGAACAATGGAAAGAACCGGTGAAATCATTATCTGGTGGAATGAAGCGTAAGTTAAACATGGCTGTAAGTTTGCTTCATGACCCAATGTTAATATTATTGGACGAACCGACTGTTGGGATTGATTTAAAATCGAAAAATGAGATCGGCAAGTACTTAGTAAAACTGGCAAGAGAACAAGGGAAAATGATTTTATATACCTCCCATGATATGAATGAAATAACTACGTTTTGTGATCGAGTGTATGCTATTGGGAAAGATCCGTTTTACATAGATTTGCTTTCAACTAGTGGTGTAAATGTTGAAAAGTTATAGAGATATGAAAAAACACATCTAGGACTAATGATTCGTTCCTGGATGTGTTTTAATTTTAATTATGATTTTCTCATAATGAAGCTCAAGTGTCTTCCGCTTTTTCTATCTTGTCTATAAGAGAATCCTTCATCACTTATAAATGTGCAAGTAGCATCAATCGTTATATTTTCAGAAGGAACCCCTGCTAGTTCCAATTGTTTTTTTACTGTTTTTTGATTATCAATGTGGTACTTATGAGTTTCCTCTTTGTAATACATGAAATCCTCTGCATAACCTAAATTTCTAAATCGAATATAAACATCGTCATCGACTTCGAATTTATCTTGGCTTAATGCAGGTCCTAAAATGACTTTAAAACCTTTAGGATCGCAGCCTTCTTCATGAACTAATTGGTTAAACATTTTTAATGTGATTTCTTTAACTGTGCCTTGCCAACCGGAGTGAATTACACCTACTAGACCTTTTTCTTCATGATGAAAAATAACCGGAACACAGTCTGCTGTAAAAGTACATAGGAGTATGTTGGGCTCATAAGTATATAGTGCATCTGTATCCGGAATAGCCGATGATAATTCCGAAGCACCTCTACCTTTATCATCTAAGGTTACTTTATGAACATTTGCACTATGCGTCTGGTTTGCACATACAAAATCATTAACATTGCATTGAAGGAAATTTGCTAGCTTGACTCGATTTGAAAGGACATCATCTTCGTTTTCACAAACATGAAGTGCCATATTATTTAATTCTAATTCTGAAGCATTTTTTAACGTTATTCCAGCTACTAGATTTTCGTCGTTAATATACATTTTTGTATTCATGATTATCACCTAACTTTACTATATACAAGAACGGGGAAGATGTCCTTAAATAAGGTAAATTAATAATAATAATCATTTAATACATTTTGAACTTGCTGATTCATTGCGTTTACGTCGACATCTTGAACTTGGTTATTATTTAGTTGATATTTTTCTTTTAGCTGAAGGATTCGAATGACACTTTCATCAATTCGATCTTCAGTAATCTCTCCATTTACAACAGCTCTACGTAGCGCCTCAATTGCAGAAGTTACTTTATGAAAATCGTGGGCAATCATAATAATATCGCTGCCTGCTTTGACAGATTGGACAGCCGCACCACTAATATCATAATGATCCGTGATAGCTTCCATCGTCATATCATCCGTAATAACTACACCATCGTATCCGAGTTGACCACGTAAAAGGTCTGTAATAATTGCTTCTGACATAGATGAAGGATTATTCACATCAATTTCGGGCAATAAAATATGTGCAATCATCACAACATCTGCTCCATCATGTATTGCTTGTTGGAACGGTAATAGTTCTAGCTGCTCCAACTCAGGAAGAGTTTTATTTACACGAGGTAGTTCTAGATGAGAATCCGTTGCAGTATCTCCGTGACCAGGGAAGTGTTTGACCACTGCAATAACGTTTTCAGATTGTAAGCCGTTCATGGTTGAAATACCTAGTCTACTTACTAAGTCTGCATTGTTTCCGAAAGATCGATTTCCGATGACTGGATTATTAGGATTACTGTTAATATCAAGAACTGGAGCAAAGTTCATATTAAATCCATAAGCTTTTACTTCTTTTCCAAGTATTTGACCAATTGCATGAGAAAATTGTTCGTTATTCTTTTTCCCAATCTCTAAATTAGTCGGTATTGGTGTAAGATTGCCTGGTAATTTCGCCACAATTCCACCTTCTTGGTCAACACCGAGAAATAGAGGGATTTGGTTTTTAGCATTTTCAGCTCTTATTTGATTTATATATTGTACTGTTTGGATTGGAGAAGTGAAGTTCTTCTTGTTAAAGATGATTCCACCAACATGAAATTCATGAATTAAACTATCAGCATTTTGATTGTAGGATGTACCATCTACACCTGCGAAAATCATTTGGCCAATTTTTTGGTCAAGTGTCATGTTTATTAGTTTAATAAGTACATCAGCACTGATCGGTGGTTCAGTATATACCGAAATGTGATGAACTACTGGATCGGGTTCCTGTTCTGTTGGATTAGAAAGAATCCACTTCAGCTGATATTTTGAGTTTAATTTGTAAATTAGGATTATTTGATCTACGTTGTCATCTTTGTAATATCGTGTTTCATCAGGTTCACCTTGCACTTGTTTTATATCTGATAAATGGATTTGTTGAAGATTTTCATCATATGAGCGTAAGTCAAAAATTAGTGATTTTTGATAGCCAATTGTAATACCATTTGAGTAAGTTGCATACGTACGAAGAGTAGTTTCATCGTTTGACTTTGGTTCCCCAAAATCTTGGTTAACTAAGTTTAGTTCAGTTATTCCTACTCGGTAAGGCACTTCTGTTATTTTCCCCTCAGAAGCTAATGATAGAATCTCAGATATAAGATCTTCAGGCGTTATGGTACTTCCAACATCCTCATTGTTTCCTTCAGATTGTTGATTTTCCTCTTTTTTATCATTAGGTAAATTAAATTGCGAATAGGTATAAAAACAGGCAACGATCACTCCGAGAATTGGTAACAGAAATAATAATTTTTTCAATATAATAAGCCCCCAATGTCTTATGTAATCAATTAGACGGACATGATTCTATTTCGTTGCAGTTAAATAATACCAAATTTATTTTCTAATTAAAAAAGATGCTCCTATTATATAAGCATCAATCTTTATTTATCATTTTATTCCAATTAAACCTTTAAATAACTCTACAGCTATTTCAATATTCTCATCACGGAAGTCATACTCATATGTGTGTATTGGTGCATAATCTTCTCCGTTGCCAATAAAACAAAATGAACCCTTCGTTTTCTTTAAATAGTATCCATAGTCTTCAGATGCGCGGTAAGCTTTCGGTAATTCAAAAATAGGTAGACCAATTTCTTGGCAAACTTGACGAATTTTATCGGAGCTTTCTTTATGATTTGCCGTTTCAGGGAATATATCATTGTATTTAAAATCGACCTTAATCCCTTGCTCTTCACATAGACTAGTAGCAAGTTTTTCGATATTTTGTTGAAGTCGATCTAACTCCACTTCTTTTTCAGCGCGAATAGTCATTCTAAGGGCACCAGTATGAGCTTGAATTCCGTAATTTTCAGAGCCAACATCAATTTGAATAATTGTGCAGAGAACTAAACCTTCATTGTGTTCTGTTGACGTAAATTGAGGAATGGCATCAATTATTTTAGCAATTGCAAAAGAAGGGTTTTTCCCGTTTTCAGGTTCACTTGCGTGGGATGGTGAACCTACCATTTCGATTGACATCCCTTTTGAAGCACAATGAGCAGTGCCATTAATGACACCAACCATCCCTGCTGGAAAACCAGACATGTTGTGATAGCCAAATATTTCATCAATTTTTTCATTTTCAATCATTTCTTGGGCTTCAATTGCACCTTGACCCGTTTCCTCTGCATGTTGGAATAGGAAGAAAATATTGTGTTCAGCACCTTTTTGATCTACTTCTAATGCAAACCCAGCTAAAGATGCAGAGTGCCCATCATGACCGCATTTATGGGAAACACCGGGATTTTGTGAGCCATATGGTAAATCAATTGTTTCTGGAATTGGAAGTGCGTCAAAATCTGCGCGGAAGGCAATATTTCGTTTTCCATCACCTGCGCGGTATACAGCATAAAAGTATTTACCCTTATCGATGATTTCTAAATTTGTCGTATGATCTTTTATAAAATCCATTAAATGTTGCTTCGTCCAAACTTCCTGGTAAGAAAGTTCAGGATGGGCATGCAGTTCATGGCGTAATTGAATGGCTAGTTCTAAATTTTTCTTTTCCAATGAAATCGCTCCTGTATTTGTATTCTGAATGTTTCTGCAATTAGTATTGTATCACTATCAAATCTACGTGAGAGAAATAATTTCAAAAATATAAAAGCTCCCACAGTATAAAAAACTATGGAAGCTTTATCAAAATTTAATTATTCATCGTGCTATGGTTCTTACCATACGTAAAGTACAGTATAAGTCCAATTACAAACCAGATTCCACATGCAATCCATGTACTAATAGCTAATTGTAAAATTAAGAAAACACATGCCACAAACGAAAGAATTGGAATGATAGGAAATAGAGGTACCTTAAAACCACCAGTAGGCATATTCTTATTTTTTCTTAAGAAAATTACACCAATCGATACGATAATAAATGCAATTAATGTTCCCATATTTACAAGCTCAGCTAATGTACCTAATGGAATGAACCCTGCACAGAAAGCGATCAGTATAGCAAATATCCAAGTATTCTTAACAGGTGTCTGATGTTTTCGATTTAATTCAGACATGATTTTAGGTAAAAGTCCATCTCGACCAAGTGCATAAAGAAGTCTTGTCCCACCGAAAATCATAACTAGGATAACGGTCATCATACCTGTTACTGCTCCTACAGAAATGATACCGGAAATCCAGTCTTGGTTCACCAATTGTAATGCAAAGCTTACTGAGTCAGTTACGTTTAATTGTGTATAAGAAACAATGCCTGTTAATACGAGTGATACAGCTACATAAAGTAGTGTACAGATAAATAATGAACCGATAATTCCAATTGGCATATTTCGTTGAGGATTTTTTACTTCTTCAGCGGCGGATGATACAGCATCAAAGCCAAGAAAAGCAAAGAACACTAAGGCTGCTCCACTTAAAATACCTTCAATTCCAAACGGCATAAAAGGTTGCCAATTCTCTGGTTTTACATAAAACATTCCAACAAAAACAAATAGAAGGATTACTCCAACTTTTACAAAGACCATGATTCTATTGATTTTTGTGGATTCTTGAACACCACGACTTAATAAAAAAGCAATGGCAAGTACAATAATTACGGCAGGTAAATTAATGAAAGTACCGTTTGCAGGATCAAATGGACCAGTAAACATTTCAGGTAAGTGAATGTTAAGTCCTTCGAGTAAATTAGTAAAATACGCTGACCAACCCGTTGCAACAGATGCAGATGCTAGTCCATATTCGAGAACTAGTGCCCAACCAACTAGCCATGCAATGACTTCTCCAAAAACAATATAACCGTATGTGTAAGCACTACCAGTAACAGGGATGGTAGATGAGAACTCTGAATAGCACATTGCTGCAAGAGAACAAACAATGGCAGCAATGACAAATGAAATGACAATTGCAGGTCCTGAATGAGTAGCAGCAACTGTACCAGGGAGAATAAAAATCCCTGTACCAACAATTGCACCTACACCAAGCATTACTAAGTCAAACCCACCTAATGTTTGTGGTAGTCTTTTAGTATTGCCTAATAATTGTGAAACATCCTTTTTTCTAAATATATTACTCAACTAAAACACCTATTCTTTTGAAATATATAACGAAACGATTTTATACTTTAAAGTGCTAAAGGTCAAATATTTATTATAATAATATTTTTACTTTCTTTAATTCAATGAATATTTAGCGAATTTTTCAGTCCTTTTTGTTCAGAATTAGGATTATAAATTGTAAAATTCTGATAATAAAGAAATTTTAAAAAGTGTAGATGGTAACTCATAATTATTAATGTCTTCATCTTTATCTATTTAGTCTGTGCATATTCTAAGAAAATAAAAATGGTGCTCGAGCGTTCTAATCACTCAAGCACTATTTCTCATATTACACTAATGTTCTATCTTTCCTCGTTTGAACTAATAAGCCACCTAACGTGGTCTGAAATATATGACCAAAATCCCATAAATAATTTTTGAAATTTAAAACGAATGTATGAATAGATAAACGCTTACATTCATTTAATGGAGTATAATATCTCTCCTTTTTTGGAAAGTTGAATGATTCTATTTACTTAAAGTAGTGATAGAAAATGAAGCAAAAGAAGTGAAAAAGGAAAAAACAACAACGATCAATTAAATATCGGATAATGGGACGTTGGGATGTTGGGACAGTTTACCTGTCCCCAGCGTCCCTAAATCATTGTTAAGTTTTCGTAAATGGTCTATTGTATATGCAGTCATTCTGCTATTATCAAGGAAATATTATTCATATAAATTGGAGAATAGCATGAGTGTGAACATTAAAGAATCTAAGAAATTATCGTTAAGAACTCTATTCGAAATACTATTTATATCTACTAGACTAGGTTTAACATCATTTGGTGGACCAACTGCACATCTTGGTTATTTTCATGAGGAATACGTACGTAGAAGGAAATGGATTGATGAAAAAAGTTATGCGGAATTAGTGGCATTATGTCAGTTCTTACCTGGTCCCTCTAGTAGCCAAGTGGGGATTGGAATAGGTGTTGTTCGTGGAGGAGTAATCGGTGGTATTATTTCCTTTTTAGGATTTACAATGCCTTCCGTACTTGCATTAATCCTATTTGCGCTTACTGTTGATGGACTGAATTTAGGTGAAGCAGGATGGATTCATGGATTAAAACTAGTTGCTGTTGCAGTAGTGGCACATGCAATACTTGGAATGGCCAAAAACCTTGCTCCGGATTTAACAAGAAAAGCAATCGTTCTTTTTGGAATAGCAGTAGCTTTATTGTGGGAAACAGCCTATGCACAAATCGGTATTATTTTATTTGCAGCTGTACTAGGATCCTTCATTTATCGATCCAATACTGAAAATGAAGAACCAACTACGAAATTCCCAATCTCAAAAAGATTTGGTGCTATCTGTCTAACATTGTTCTTTGTGCTTTTAATTGCTTTACCTATTTTAAGAGAAGTAACAAAACTAGAGTGGGTAGCTGTGTTCGATAGTGTATATCGAGCAGGTTCATTAGTATTCGGTGGAGGACATGTTGTACTACCTTTACTTGAAAGTGAGTTTGTCCCAACTGGTTGGGTGAGTGAGGAAGCTTTCCTTGCTGGATATGGTGTCACGCAAGCTGTACCCGGACCACTCTTTACTTTTGCTGCTTACTTAGGGGCAGATATGAATGGATGGATTGGTGGAATACTTGCCACATTAGCAATTTTCTTACCAGCATTTTTACTTGTATTTGGTGCACTTCCTTTTTGGAATGAATTACGACAAAACAGTAAAATTAAAGGGGCATTTATTGGTGTAAATGCTGCTGTTGTTGGAATTTTAATTGCTGCGTTTTATCAACCAATTTTCATAACATCTGTGTTCTTGCCGATTGATTTTGTTTTGGCTGCTATTCTCTTTAGTATGCTTCAATTTTGGAAATGCCCTCCTTGGGTAATAGTAGTAACAGGAGTCGTTGGTGGAATTATTTTACAATATATGAACTTGTAAACTATAAAAAACGTTATAGAGAAACGAATTCTCCATAACGTTTTTCTTTTTAACGTCCTTGCCAAATATGATATAGGTTGTTATTTTGCCCTCTAGCAAATACATCCGTACGATTTGGTCCCCAAGAAACTGCTGCAGGTGCACTTGTTAAATTTCCACCAAGGTTTTCCCAATCACTCCAACGGGATCCATTCCAACTTTTTTTGTATAAACGATTTCCAGTGCCTCTAATAAATACATCAAGTTGGTTTGCTCGAGTTGATGAAACTGCAGGAGCACTAGTTAGGTTTCCGCCGAGGTTTTCCCAATCGCTCCAATTGCGTCCATCCCACCATTTATGGATGAGGTTATTGTTTTGTCCTCTAGCAAACACATCGATACGATTTGGACCCCAAGAAACAGCTGCAGGTTCTGAGTTTAAGTTACCACCTAGGTCAACCCAATCTAACCAACGGGAACCGTCCCAAGTTTTTTGGTAAAGTCGATTATTGTTACCACGAACAAATACATCTAAATGATTAGAACGACGTGATGAAGCTGCAGGACCACTTGTTAATACACCACCAAGGCTTTCCCAATCACTCCATCGACTACCGTCCCACCATTTATGGTAAAGCGCATCATCTGTCCCTCTTACAAATACGTCAATACGATTTGGACCCCAAGAAACAGCACCCGGAGGACTAGTTAATACACCACCAAGGTTTTCCCAATCACTCCATCTACTACCATCCCACCATTTGTGATAAAGCGCATTATCTGTTCCTCTAGCAAATACGTCTAAACGATTTGCTTGCCAAGAAGAAACTGCAGGAGCACTTGTTAACACTCCACCAAGGTTTTCCCATTCCGACCAGCCACGACCTGGTCTATCCGGGCGATCTGGACCAGGACCAGGTTGCCCTCTTCGAATTTCATTTAGTGTGATTTCAATTACTCTAGTTAATATACGGTCAATTGTAGCTAATGGAAGATTCAATGATTCAATCAGCGTATTAACCCAAGGTGTCTCTCTTTGGAACAATCGATAAACTTGACTAGCCGATTGGTTTGAATTTGCCTGATTGATTGTATAGTTAACGACAAAGAAGAAAAGTGCATCTGTTAATTGTCTGCTAACACCTGCACGTTCCATTTGCGTATATAAATCGCTATGTTGTGAACGAATCGTTTGTAAAACTTGTTGAACAGTTGGTTTAGTTTGTTGAACATACATTGGTTGATTCGGTTGTGCATAATAATTCACAGGCACTTGATTTGGTTGCTCATAATAATCCGCCGGAACTTGATTCACTTGTGTATAGTAATTCGGTGGAACTTGGTTCACTGGATAGTAGCCAGGAACGTTTTGAACATAATAATATGGATAACCATTTCCATGATTCATGTACATTAGCCCATAAGCCTCCGTTTTTCTTTTTAATGTATGCGAATGAACTATCGTGTTAGAGGCATGTGCCTATAGACGTTTATCTTACTCATAAATAATGAAAAAGTATTTTTTTTTAAAAATTAATTGATTTTTTCTATGACCAACAAGAGAATAATATCAAAAGTATACTATTTTAAATGTCTTTAATACTTTAATTCTCTAAATATACAGAAAAATCGGACTTTACTAAATATTGTTTGTGTACTAAAATTGGGGAAGCCAAATAATTAAAGAAAGAAGATAATAATTCGTAATGTATTTTCTGAATATTTAATTAATTGCATCAATTAGATGGATGTTCAGTTCAAAAATAGATTACTATTTTTATCTTCAAAAGAAAGTAAAGGGGAACGTTTCATGAAAAAAAACAGACTAAAAAGATTTGCTTCGATTTTCTTAGCAACATCTTTAGTAGTTGGTGCATTAGCAGGATGTAGTTCTGGTTCTGAAGGATCTTCAAACTCTGATTCTGATGTTATTAAAATTGGTGCAAACCTAGAGCTTACTGGTCAAGTAGCTTCTTATGGTTCATCGATTTTAGCAGGAGCTGAACTTGCAGTTGAAGAGATTAATGCAAATGGTGGAATTGATGGTAAGAAAATTGAATTAATCAAAGCAGATAACAAATCAGATAATGCTGAAGCAGCTTCATCTGCTATTAAATTAATCACACAAGATAAAGTAGTGGCAATGGTGGGACCTGCAACTTCAGGTAACATGCTTGCAACAGTTCAAACTGCTAACAAATATAAAGTTCCTGTTGTAACAGGTTCAGGTACTGCTGAAAACTTAACAGTAAATGAAGACGGCTCTATTAACGAGTACATTTTCCGTACATGCTTTATTGACCCATTCCAAGGGGTTTCTGCTGCAAACTTTGCTGTAAATGAATTAGGAGCTAAAAATATCGCAATTTATGCGGATAATTCATCTGACTATGCAAAAGGTTTAGCAAAATCATTTAAAGAACAAGTAGAGAAAAACGGTGCAACAATTGTTTCTGAAGAAGCATATGTTGCTAAAGACGTAGACTTCAAATCAACTTTAACAAATATTAAATCTAAAAATCCTGATTTCATCTATATTCCAGGATATTACGAAGAAGTTGGGTTAATCGTAAAACAAGCTCGTGAATTAGGAATTGATGTTCCACTTATGGGTGCAGATGGTTGGGGAGCTCCAACATTATTAGAATTAGCTGGTGCTGAGCCATTAAACAACACGTATTATACTGACGCATTCTCACTTCAAGATCCAGATGAAATGATTCAAAACTTTATCAAAGCATATGAAGCTAAACATGGTGAAAAACCAAACGGATTCAATGCACTTGGTTATGACACAGTTAAATTTATCGCAGACGCAATTGAAAGAGCTGGCTCTACAGATGGCGAAGCAATTAAAAATGCTTTAGCTTCAACTAAAGATTTCAAAGTAGTAACTGGTACTTTCTCTGTTGACGAAAAACACAACCCAATTAAATCAGCAACAATCATCGAATATGTGGACGGCGAACAAGTATTCAACTCTAAAGTTAATCCTTAATTTTTAACCAAAAGGGGGGCGTGCCGAGCCTCCTTTTTTCCTTTTACAAAACCTATAAATCTATGAGTCTATCTCAAATATTAAAGTCAAAAGGAGTGAGAAAATTATGGAATGGCTACAACAACTAGTGAATGGGGTTTCACTTGGGAGTATTTATGCATTAATCGCCTTGGGTTATACAATGGTTTACGGAATTATTAAATTAATCAACTTTGCCCATGGTGACGTATTTATGTTAGGTGCGTTTATTGGTTTCTATGCGGCTGTCCGTTTGGATATAGGGTTTATCCCAGCGTTAATTATCTCAATGATTATCTGTGCAATTATCGGAGTGATTATAGAACGTGTAGCTTATAAACGATTACGTAGTTCAACTCGTATTGCAGCTCTAATTACCGCTATTGGTGTTTCTTTGTTAATCGAATATACAATGATATTCTTCCGTGGTGCTACTCCAGAAGCATATCCAAATCTATTAACTGAAAGTTATATTGATTTTTTTGGAGCAAGTATAAGCTCTAAGTCCGTGTTAATTATTGCTGTAACAATTGTTTTAATGCTAATTCTTCAATTTATCGTTCATAAAACGAAAACGGGGAAAGCCATGCGTGCGGTATCCCATGACGCAGATGCTGCAAAATTAATGGGAATCAATGTAGATAATACAATTTCAGCAACATTCGCTATTGGATCAGCATTAGCAGGTGCTGCTGGTGTAATCTTTGGTGTTTACTATACAAGAATTGATCCATTAATGGGGGTATTACCAGGGTTAAAAGCATTTATCGCCGCGGTACTTGGTGGTATTGGAAGCATACCTGGAGCTGCAGTTGGTGGATATGTACTTGGAGTCGTTGAAACGATTGTAAGTGCTATTGGTTTCTCGTTATGGCGAGATGCAGCAGCATTTGTCATCTTAATCTTAATTTTAATTTTGAAACCAGCGGGAATATTCGGTAAAAATGCCCGTGAGAAAGTGTAGGTGAGGCGGAAATGAAAAAATCTAAAGCTTTCTTTGGCTATAGTATTCTAGCGCTAGTAATCTATGCAGTAGTACAAATTTTCATTTCTACAGGAATGCTTGACGCGTACTTCGAAAACATTTTAGTTACAATGTGTATTCATATTATGCTTGCTGTAAGTTTACATCTTGTAATCGGGATCACAGGTCAGTTCTCAATTGGTCATGCAGGATTTATGGCAGTAGGTGCATATATTAGTGCAATCGCAACAATGAATTTAGGATTACCATTTCCGGTAGCAATTCTTTTAGGTGCAATCGTAGCTGGCTTAGCTGGATTACTAGTAGGTATTCCAACACTTCGACTTAAAGGAGACTATTTAGCAATTGCAACGTTAGGATTTGCAGAAATTATTAGAATTGTATTCATTAACTTAGATTATGTTGGCGGTGCAGCAGGAATGGTTATTAACCAGATGACAAACTGGACCTATGCATTCTTCGGCGTTGTCATTACAATTCTAGTTATTTCTAACTTCACAAATTCACGTCATGGAAGAGGCTGTATTTCAATTCGTGAGGATGAAATAGCAGCAGATTCAATGGGTATTAATACAACTTATTATAAAGTAGTAGCGTTTGTTATAGGATCAGCATTTGCAGGGGTTGCTGGCGCAATTTACTCACATCAATTTTTCTTTATTCAACCAACAGCTTTCAACTTCTTAAAATCATTTGATATTTTAATTTTTGTTGTTTTAGGGGGATTAGGAAGTCTTTCTGGTTCGGTAATTGCTGCAATTCTATTGACAGTCGTATCATTCTATCTGCAGAATTTCCCTGAAACTCGTATGATTATATATTCAGCTGTGTTGATTATTATCATGCTTTATCGTCCAACAGGTTTATTGGGTACAAAAGAGGTAACGCAATTATTAAAGTTTGGAAATAAAGGAGGTTCAAGAGCATGACTGAACTTCTAATTAAAGCAGACAGCGTCGGAATCCAATTTGGTGGACTAAAAGCTGTACAGAATTTCAATTTGTATTTAAATAAGGGTGAATTAGTAGGTTTAATTGGCCCAAACGGTGCAGGTAAAACAACAACTTTCAATATGTTAACGGGAGTTTATCAACCGACTGAGGGGTCCATTACTTTCGATGGTAAGGATTTAAAAGGATTACAACCTTACAAAGTAACGAAGCTTGGAATTAGCCGTACTTTCCAAAATATCCGTCTATTTAGAGATATGACGGTATTAGATAATGTAAAAGTAGCAAATCATCAAGTAGCAAAACATTCAATTATTTCTTCGATTCTTCGTTTACCAAGCCATTTTAAAGGTGAAGCGGAGATGGAGAAACAATCAATCGAATTTTTAAGTATTTTTGGCTTAGATAAATATAAAGATGAATTAGCTAAAAATCTTCCTTATGGGATGCAACGTCGTCTTGAAATTGCAAGGGCTCTTGCAGCAAAACCAAAACTATTATTACTAGACGAGCCTGCTGCAGGGATGAATCCTCAAGAAACACATGATTTAATGGAGCTAATTGCATTTATTCGAAAAGAATTCGATTTAACGATTTTATTAATCGAACATGACATGCATTTAGTAATGGGAATCTGTGAAAGGATCTATGTACTTGACCATGGTCAGTTAATTGCAGATGGAACACCTGAGGAAATAAGAAACAATCCAAAAGTAATCGAAGCGTACCTTGGTGAGGAGGTTGTTGAAGATGTTAAAAGTTAATAACATCGATGTATTTTATGGCAATATCCATGCCTTAAAAGACGTCTCCTTAGAGGTAAATGAAGGAGAAATTGTTACATTAATCGGTGCAAATGGTGCTGGGAAGTCTACACTTTTAAAAACATTGTCAGGGTTATTAAAACCTAAAAAAGGAACGATTTCGTATGGTTCTGACCAAATTGCTGGAAAGCCGGCACAGCTCATTGTAAAAAACGGGATATCCCACGTTCCTGAAGGACGCCGTGTATTTGCCAACATGACTGTTGAGGAAAATTTGGAGTTAGGTGCGTTTTTAAGAAAAGACCGCGACGGCATTAAGAAGGATATGGCGAATGTATTTGAACTATTTCCACGTTTAAATGAACGCCGTAAACAACTATCAGGTACCCTTTCAGGTGGGGAACAACAAATGTTAGCTATGGGAAGAGCTCTAATGGCAAAACCAAAACTACTTTTGCTAGATGAACCTTCCATGGGGTTGGCACCTTTAATCGTAAAACAGATCTTTGAGATTATTAAAATGGTAAACTCTCAAGGGACAACTGTCTTACTTGTTGAGCAAAATGCAAACATGGCATTATCGATTGCAAATCGTGCCTATGTAATTGAAACTGGAAAAATCGTACTTAGCGGTACTGCAAAAGAACTTCAAGAAAGTGATAAAGTAAAAGAGGCTTATCTTGGAGGAGTATAAAATAGGGATGGCGATTCTTAAATCTGCGTTGATTTAAGAATCGCTCTTTTTGTGTGGGATGAACTTTTGGAAAACGGTATTAAGTGGGATCCCTATAAGTGGTTTTTACTAGACAGTTTTTCTGAGAATTAGTATATTTTGTCTAGTAAATTGAGTTTACTGGACACTTTATCGGAGAAACCCAGAATTCTGTCCAGTAAACCACGTTTACAAGATATCTTTCCTAAGAACCTAAAAAACCCTTATCCCTACAACCCACTCTTCGGTTGATAATTCAACAACCTAAACAACTCAGTACGTTCTTTCTCTGTTAAATCTCGCCACTGACCAACTTTCAGATTACCCAGGTGAATATTCATAATTCGAATTCTTTGGAGTCTTTTCACTGAATAACCTAATGCAGAGCACATACGACGAATTTGACGATTTAGCCCTTGCTCTAAAATAATTTTAAATACGTGGGATGAAATTTTTTCTACCTTACATGGTAATGTTGTCGTATCTAGAATGTTAACCCCAGAAGACATTCTTTTAATAAATGAATCCGTGATCGGTTTATCTACTTGAACAACATATTCTTTTTCATGATGATTCTCAGCACGTAAAATTTCATTTACGATATCCCCATCATTTGTAAGTAATAAAAGCCCTTCTGAATCTTTATCGAGTCGACCGATATGAAAAATTCGCTTCTCGTGACCAACAAAGTCCACTACATTCCCTTTAATGTGTCTTTCAGTTGTGCTTGTAATGCCGACGGGTTTGTTTAGAGCAATGTAAACAAGTTGTTCTTCTTTCTTTACGGGTTTACCATCAACACAAACGGTATCCCCTTCTTCAACTTGGCTGCCAACTGTTGCAAGTTGCCCATTAATCGTTACTTTACCTTCTTCAATTAACTTATCAGCGCCTCTTCTTGAGACGATCCCTGTTTCACTTAAATATTTATTAATTCTCATATATTCTCCTATTGAATTTACTTGTTTATATGATGGCATACTTTTGTCACTACTATTGTTAACATGGAAACAACCTACCATTCATAAGTTTCCATTGAATATAAACCTATTTTACAAATTAATCCTATAAATTTCCTCCTCTTTTTGTCGAAAAGTTTTCTATGAAAAAAATATTTTTTAGTTATATTCCGCAATCTTTACAAATATATATTAATAAATACCTTTCATAGCTTGGGGTAGTAAGTGCTAAAAGGTGTTGGAAGAATAAAAGAATAAGGGGAGAGTTAGAGGATGTCTGTATTAACTATGGCTTATGCATTTCCAAACACAGAAGGCGCATTAATTAACTTCAAAGAAAAGTATGATAACTATATTGGTGGACAGTGGACACCTCCTATCAATGGAGAGTACTTCGATAATGTAACACCTGTTACAGGTAAGGTTTATACAAAAGTAGCTC
Organism: Ureibacillus sp. MALMAid1270; assembly: GCF_049202975.1. NCBI lineage: Bacteria > Bacillati > Bacillota > Bacilli > Caryophanales > Caryophanaceae > Ureibacillus > Ureibacillus sp. MALMAid1270. The sequence continues at coordinate 113,487 of NZ_JBMIRP010000093.1, forward strand.
GCTCGACTGCTGAAGATATTGAATTAGCATTAGATGCAGCACATGCAGCTAAAGAAGCTTGGGGTAAAACAACTCCAGCTGAAAGAGCAATAATTTTAAACAAAATTGCTGACCGCATTGAAGAAAATCTTGAAATGCTTGCAGTTGCAGAGACTTGGGAGAATGGTAAAGCTATTCGTGAAACGTTGAATGCTGACTTACCACTTGCGATCGACCACTTCCGCTATTTTGCTGGAGCAATTCGTGCACAAGAAGGCGGAGTTAGCCAAATTGATAATGATACAGTTGCATATCATTTCCATGAGCCAATTGGGGTAGTTGGACAAATCATTCCATGGAATTTCCCAATATTAATGGCTGTTTGGAAACTAGCACCTGCATTAGCTGCTGGTAACTGTGTAGTATTAAAACCAGCTGAGCAAACACCAACATCTATTTTAGTATTAGTAGAATTAATTGAAGATTTATTACCACCAGGTGTTTTAAACGTTGTAAATGGTTTTGGTTTAGAGGCGGGTAAACCACTAGCTTCAAACCCTCGTATTGGAAAAATCGCATTTACTGGTGAAACAACTACTGGCCGTTTAATTATGCAATATGCATCTCAAAATATCATCCCTGTAACCCTAGAACTTGGTGGTAAATCACCAAACATCTTCTTTGAAGATGTAATGGATGCAGACGATGAATTCTTAGATAAAGCAATCGAAGGATTTGTATTATTTGCTCTAAACCAAGGGGAAGTATGTACATGTCCATCACGTGCATTAATCCAAGAGTCTATCTATGAGAAGTTTATGGAGCGTGCTCTTAAACGTGTAGAAGCAATTAAAACAGGAAATCCACTTGATCCAACTGTAATGATGGGTGCCCAAGCATCTTCAGAGCAATTGGAGAAAATTTTATCTTACTTAGATATCGGTAAACAAGAAGGAGCAGATTGCCTAACTGGTGGAGAACGTAATGTTTTAGAAGGTGAGCTTAAAGATGGTTTCTACGTTAAGCCAACTGTATTTAAAGGCGACAATAAAATGCGCATTTTCCAAGAAGAGATCTTTGGACCAGTTGTTTCTGTGACTACGTTCAAAACGAAAGAAGAAGCGCTTGAAATTGCAAATGATACTTTATATGGCTTAGGTGCAGGTGTTTGGACTCGCGATATTAACACAGCATATCATTTCGGTCGTGGTATTCAAGCTGGTCGCGTATGGACAAACTGCTACCATGCATACCCTGCTCACGCTGCATTTGGTGGATACAAAATGTCAGGTGTTGGTCGTGAAAATCACAAAATGATGCTTGAGCATTATCAACAAACGAAAAACTTATTAATTAGCTACAGCCCAAATAAATTAGGATTCTTCTAATATAAAAAGAGGGGGCTAGCAAGTGGTAGAACGTGTACTAGCAACGGAAGAGGCACTTGCTTTAATTGAACAATTAAAAGAGAAACACGGACCAGTCATGTTCCATCAATCAGGAGGCTGCTGTGATGGTTCCAGTCCAATGTGCTATCCAGACGGGGATTTAATCATTGGAGACCAAGACGTTCTGCTTGGAGAAATTGGCGGTGCTAAATTTTATATGCACAAAAACCAATTTGAGTATTGGAAGCATACACAACTCATTATTGATGTAGTTGACGGTCGTGGAGGAATGTTTTCCTTAGAAGGAGTATTAGGTAAACGATTTTTAACGAGATCGCGTGCGTTTTCAAATGAGGAAATGTGGAACTCAAATTAATTTAATATGAATTGTGGACTGCGTTGACAGTTCAAAAAGAGACAATCTTATTCAAAGGGGATTGTCTCTTTTTTATTGTGTGGAATTAGCCAACCGAGATAACCCAACATATTAAAATGAAACTATTTTGCAAAATTTCCGTAGAAAACTATAAAGGTGAAGATTAATAAGTAAATTCCTCTATTTTGAAATCTTATATTTTGATTGTCTCAATCACAGAGGCAATTTTTTTATTTTATGAAACTTTTTTACAGAATACATAGTCTAACGGAAAATAGCTCTAAAGGAGGTGTGCTAGACATTGATGGAGGAACAAGAAGAACGGCTAAAAGAGGCAATGGATGAGTATGGAAAGGGCTGTCATGCCAAATGATACGTATCGCTATTATTACTACGATGCAGCCGGTAATGAGATAAAGTAAGATTGCCACTCTGTTGCTCAATAAGAAGCCGTGTTGTATTAAACATTCAACTCGGCTTCTTCTATTCACTACTATTTACATCGCTCTATTAAAATAAGAAGCTTTCTTACCTTTATTTCTTTTAACGGCTAAAACTTCTTCTAATTTCTGAATGTACTCTTGATCATTTGATATTCTTGTTAAACTCGTTAATAAGTAGGGTCTTAAACCAGAATTTATTTTTTTGCAGCGAGCTAAGTTGATTAAATACTTTGCCATCTTAAATGACTTAAGATGAGTGTGTCCGTTTTTGAACTCCTTTTTCGTATTTACAACCATAAATTCTTGCCTTCGCCCTTTATAGAAAGGGGTAATAATAAATTCTTCTTTCTTGAAGATTTGATTCATATTATCTTCAGCCCTTTTCTTTCAAATATTTTGAAAAATAATAAGAATATCTTACCCTTGCTTAAGGTACCGGCATTTCTCCTTTCATTTTCTCTACATATATAACGAATGAATTGTAAGTTCATTCATCCCCCTTTATCTATAGTAGATCTATAGTGCATCATACATTCAATCTTTCATGTAAAGACCTCGTTAATTAGGTTTTGTAAAAAATAACATACACGTATTGTTGTATAAAAGGCTGTTGGGCTTTTAATGGGCGACAATTTCATTAACTCCCTTTGAAACTATTCTATGGGAATTTACGTAAATAGTTATAGTGGAAATAACTATGGAATGACAAAAAATTGCGAAAATTTAAAAGTTTTTTTGTGTGATGAGTATGTGAATATTGAGAATATTAATGTAGGAGAGTGTTTGAATTACGTCAATTTAATTTTTGGGTTGGAAATGAATTACAGTGGCTATCTCAAATATTAACCTTCCATAGTGCAGAGTATGTTGAGCAGCTTGTACCTTATATTGTTGAATTAAGAAAACAATTAAATGAACAAGGGATAAAAATAAAGCAAACCCACTATGCAGTAGCAGGGGTTCAATCTGAACAAATTCAAAAAATAAGTAAATTATATAAAGAGCTTTCCCAATTTAAAAAACTCCGTTGGTATAAAGATATTATTCTAAGTATTGCAGTTCAGAAGATTTTACACGAATTAGTTAGTTTAACTGACTCCCTAGAAATGAGTACGATCACATCGCTTGAATCTTTAATCCAGGCAGAACAAGCTATGATGATGACCGTAACGATAGCGGCAGTAGCGGCTTCATCTTCAAGTTCATCATCTGATTGATGAATGATTATTTGTTTTTTGTAAACAGTGTTAAAATGGAATCAAAATAATAATTCTAGAGGTGTGGAAGTTGAAAGAGACGAAATTATGGATCAATGGTAAATGGATTGAAACAGAAAATTCATATACATTAACATCACCTTATAATGGCGAGCCGATTGCTAATGTTGCAAAAGCATCAGTTTCAGACGTTGAAAAGGCAATTGAGGGGGCGCATGAGGCGTTCCAGTCATTTAAAAAGACAACAGCCTATGAGAGAGCTGAGATTTTATATAAAGTTGTAGAAATTATGCGCGGAAGAAAACAAGAATTTGCGGAAATACTAGCAAAGGAAGCAGGAAAACCGATTGCAGCAGGACTAGCAGAAATTGATCGTACTATTGCTACTTACCAGTTTTCTGCAGAAGCTGCGAAACAAGCAACTGGTGAAACGGTACCGATGGATGCGGCGCCAGGAACAAAGGACCGCATTGGATTTACGAAACGAGTTCCACTTGGTGTTGTATCTGCAATTACACCGTTTAACTTTCCATTTAACCTAGTCGCACATAAATTAGGACCCGCTGTAGCAGTAGGAAATACCGTTGTGTTAAAACCTGCAACGCAAACCCCTTTAAGTTCACTTGTTATGGCAGAAATTTTTAAAGAAGCGGGATTACCGGATGGTGTTTTACAAATTGTAACAGGTTCAGGTAGTGAATTAAGTGATACGCTCGTAACACATCCTCTAGTAAAAAAAGTGACATTTACGGGAAGTGTACCAGTAGGACTTAAAATAAAAGAAAAAGTGGGACTTAGAAAAATCACGTTAGAATTAGGTTCCAATGCAGCATTGATTATAGAACCTAGTACGCCGATTGATAAAATCGTAGCACGATGTGTTGGAGGAGCTTTTGGTTTCTCTGGTCAGGTATGTATTTCATTGCAACGTGTTTATGTACATGAATCGATTTATGACCAATTTGTAGAAAGGTTCGTAGAAGAAACGAAAAAGTTAAAAGTTGGAGACCCATTAGATCCATCAACGGATGTTAGCGCCATGATTCATCCAAAAGAAGTAGAGCGAATGAAACAATGGATAGAAGAAGCGAAAGCGCAAGGAGCACAAGTTGCAACGGGTGCAGAATTTACTGAAAGATGGATGTCGCCTACTGTTATGACAAATGTTAAGCCTGATATGAAAATCGTTTGCTTAGAAACATTTGCTCCAGTAGTATCACTTGTTCCATACAAAACGTTAGACGATGCTATTGCACATGTGAATGCTTCTGATTTAGGCTTGAATGCGGGTATCTATACAAATGTACTTACCGATGCACTTAAAGCTGCAGATGAGATTGAAGCTGGTGCTATAGTGATTAATGATATCCCTACCTTCCGAATCGATAACATGCCTTATGGAGGCGTAAAAAATAGCGGTTATGGACGTGAAGGAATTAAATATGCACTACAAGAAATGACCGATCTAAAATTCATTACAATAAAAACGACATATTAGTTATAAGAATTTTGACAGCAAAGGGTGTAAAACAAGTGGAAAATGCATTTCCAATGAGCCAATCACGTACAATCCAATCACATCTCGTATTACCACCAGATACAAATCATCATTTATCTATTTTTGGTGGAAAAGTATTAGCATATATTGATGAAGTTGCGGCTATCGCAAGTATGAAGCATGCAAAGGGAGAAATTGTTACTGCTGCATTTGATTCAGTTGATTTCAAATCACCGGCAAATGTTGGTGATATTCTCGAATTAGAAGCTGTTGTAACGTCAACTGGGAAAACGTCTATGGAGGTTTACGTTAGAGTTAAGACCATCAATTTCCGTACAGGTGAAGAAAAAATAACGACTGAATCATTTGTAACGAATGTTGCAATTGATAACCAAGGTAAACCTGTGCCTGTAGCGAAGGTTTATCCGGAAACGGATGAAGAAAAAGAGTTATTCGAAAGAGGTCTACTAAGACGACAACAGAGTATGGAAAGACGCGGGAAATAAGTATGTAATTAAGGGGATTTCATATGCGATCCCCTTTGGCTTGTTTGTTTTTAATTCATAGAAACTGTAAAATACATAAGTAGATTGAAAGCATCAGTAGAAAAATGAGTGAAAAGGAAGTAATTATAAATGTGGAAACAACGATCGAAGTTTGTAATTCCAACAATGGTCATTGTTGCAGTCGCTGCAACTTTTATGTTGATGAACTATTATAGTGAAGTACCGACGTATGATAAAGTAATGATTATTATTGCGGCAACCCTATTTTCTGGTCTTCTATCAGCACTACTATTCCCTAAAAACGATCATAAAATTGATGAGAAAGATACAGATCATCGAAAAAAATAAATACTTAAACTGGTCCGACTAATGAAATTTCCATTTAGTCGGATTTTTATTTCTTAATTTTAGAAAAAGTGACTTAAATTCAAGAAAAATGTCCATCCTTTATAAGATGAAATAAGTGTGTTTTCTATTTGCATTTTTTTAAAACGATTAATATAATAAAGTCAAAGATAGTCAAAGTCAGAACATCTAGTGAGGTGTGAAAAATGGGAAATATATCTGACATCATCGAAGGTTATTTAAAACAAATTATCGAATTAGGTGGCAAAGGACATATTGAGATAAAAAGAAGTGAATTGGCAGACAAATTCCAGTGCGTTCCCTCTCAGATAAATTACGTTATTAATACACGCTTTACTGTTGAAAAAGGCTATTTAGTTGAAAGTAAGCGAGGTGGCGGTGGTTATATTCGAATTCTCCGTGTTAAGCCCCATTCAAAGATAGATTTATTAGAATCAATGATCGCTCAAATAGAAGATGGAGCAACGCAATCGATGGCTGAGGACATTATCTATCGTCTAATTGATGAAGATGTAATCACAAAGCGTGAAGCGAAACTTATGCTAGCTGCATTAGATCGAACAACATTAAGGCTAAAATTACCTCTTAGAGATGAATTAAGATCCTACGTCCTACGAGCTATGCTTACGACTTTAAAATACGATAACCAGTGAGGTGACGGTTATGATTTGTGAACATTGTAAAGTCAGACAAGCGACCGTAACGGTTACACAAATTATAAATGGTCAAAATAGTGAACGGCATTATTGTGAAGTTTGTGCCAATCAATTCCATCCATTTAATATCGATTTCAATAAAGATGACCATTTTCCATTAGCTCAGCTCGTTTCTAATTGGTTTGGGTTACCTGTTTTGAAAAATGAGACAACAGAAAAACAAAGTCAAATGACACAAACAGCGACAAATTGTCCTCAGTGTGGATATACATTCCGCCAATTTTTAAATGAAGGAAAACTTGGATGTCCACAATGTTATGAAACTTTTAGTACGAAACTTCCTCATGTGTTAACAAAAATTCAAGCCGGGACACAACATACGGGGAAAAATCCTGGATCGACAACCAATAGCCATTTGCTGCTGAGAAAACAAATAGAAGCAATTCGAGAACAATTACAACAATCCATAATTGAAGAACGCTTTGAAGATGCTGCAAAGTTACGAGATGAAATTAAAGATATGGAGAGAAAGCTTAATCTTGGAGGTGTGGATACTCCATGAATCTAGAACATTTTTTGAAAAACGAGGCACCTAGTTGGATGAGCGATAGTGGAGCGGATACAGATATCGCAATCAGTACAAGAATCCGATTAGCTCGAAATCTAGATGGTTACCGGTTCCCAAGAAGCTTTACAGAACAAGAAGCAAAACGAGTCGATGAAGTGGTTACAAATGCACTATTAAATTATCAAGAGGGATGTAACTTCTCGCATTTTACAATTAAAGAAATGCCCGCATTACAAAGATTAGTTTTAGTAGAAAAACATTTAATTAGTCCACTACTTGCTAAAAAAGAGAAATCTGCTTCAGTCGTTATTTCAAATGACGAATCAATTAGCGTTATGGTTAATGAAGAGGACCATTTACGAATACAATGTTTAACACCAGGCTTTCAATTGTTCGAAACATACGAAAATGCAAATAAGCTTGATAGCTATCTTGAAAAACATCTACCATATGCCTTTAATGAAACATTTGGTTACTTAACGAGTTGTCCAACAAATGTTGGAACTGGATTAAGAGCATCGGTAATGATGCACCTTCCAGCGCTAACCATGTCCAACCAAATGAAAGTAATGACTCAAATGTTAACAAGACTAGGTATGGTTGTAAGAGGGATTTATGGTGAAGGTAGCGAAAACTTAGGGAATATTTATCAAATCTCCAACCAAGTAACACTAGGGAAATCTGAGCAAGAGATCTTAGAAGATTTACAAAATGTCGTAACCCAAATTCTCCAAAATGAAAGAAACGCAAGACATTCGCTTATGAAGCAGGCTCCTATAGCACTTGAAGATCGTATTCAACGTGCATTAGGAACATTAAGATATGCACGGATCATGACGAGTGAAGAGGCGGCAACGTGTTTATCTAATGTACGTCTAGGGGTAGACTTAGGGTTAATAAAAGATATCTCTGTCAGCATATTAAATGAATGTATGATTTTAATACAACAAGGATTTGTGCAACAGTATGCAGGTACAACATTACAAGCAACAGAACGCGACCTGTTCAGAGCAAAATTATTACGTGAAAAGTTAAATGGTGATAGTCATAATTCGAAGGAAAAAGGAGAGGAAAAATATGATGTTTAATCGATTTACGCAACGTGCACAAAAAGTTTTACAATTAGCACAAGAAGAAGCAATTCGCTGGAAACATGAATCCATTGGTACAGAACATATTCTTCTTGGCCTTATTCGAGAAGGCGGTGGAATTGCCGCTAAAGCTTTAGAAGCTATTGATGTAAGTCCACAAATGATTGAATCAGGTATTGAAGAGCTAGTAGGTAAAGGTACAAAGGATGTTGGTCCAATTGTTCATTACACTCCTCGTGCTAAGAAAGTAATCGAGTTATCTGTTGATGAATCTCGCAAACTAGGTCATGCCTATATTGGTACAGAACATATTTTATTAGCATTAATTCGTGAAGGCGAAGGGGTGGCTGCTCGTGTACTTTCTAATGCGGGTGTAAGCCTAAATAAAGCTCGCCAACAAGTATTATTATTACTTGGTAACAATGACTCAACTCAATCTGGTGCAAGTCAAACTCAATCAGTTAATACTCCGACATTAGACGGTTTAGCACGTGATTTAACAGCAATTGCAAGAGAGGGTTCACTTGACCCAGTTATTGGTCGTAGTAAAGAAATTACTCGTGTAATCGAAGTGTTATCACGTCGTACAAAAAATAACCCAGTATTAATTGGTGAACCTGGTGTAGGTAAAACAGCGATTGCTGAAGGACTTGCACAACAAATCGTAAACAATGAAGTTCCTGAAATTTTACGTGACAAACGTGTTATGACATTAGATATGGGAACAGTTGTTGCAGGTACAAAATACCGTGGTGAATTTGAAGATCGTCTGAAAAAGGTAATGGATGAAATTCGCCAAGCTGGAAACGTCATTTTATTCATCGACGAGTTACACACTCTAATTGGTGCTGGTGGAGCAGAAGGTGCGATTGACGCTTCAAATATTTTAAAACCATCATTAGCACGTGGAGAGTTACAATGTATCGGTGCAACAACACTTGATGAGTATCGTAAATATATCGAAAAAGATGCTGCATTAGAGCGTCGTTTCCAACCAATTCAAGTGGATGAACCATCTGTAGAGGAAACAATCCAAATCATTAAAGGTTTACGTGATCGTTACGAAGCGCATCACCGTGTGAAAATTACAGATGAAGCTGTTGAAGCAGCTGCTAAATTATCTGATCGTTATATTTCAGATCGTTTCTTACCGGATAAAGCGATTGACTTAATCGATGAAGCAGGTTCAAAAGTAAGATTACGTTCATTCAATGTTCCACCAAACTTAAAAGCATTAGAAGATAAATTAGAAAATGTTCGAAACGAAAAGAATGCTGCTGTATCTTCTCAAGAATTCGAAAAAGCAGCTGCTCTTCGTGATACAGAACAAAAAATTAAAGATGAGCTAGAACAAACGAAGAAAACGTGGAAAGAAAAACAAGGAAAAGAAGAATCAAAAGTCACTGTAGATGATATTGCTCAAGTTGTCTCTATGTGGACTCGTATCCCAGTTTCAAAGATTGCTCAAGAGGAATCTGCAAAACTTCTTAACCTTGAAGAAGAATTACACAAACGTGTTGTTGGTCAAGGGGAAGCTGTAGAAGCTATTTCACGTGCAATACGTCGTGCTCGTGCTGGATTAAAAGATCCAAAACGACCAATAGGCTCATTTATCTTCTTAGGACCAACTGGTGTAGGTAAAACTGAATTAGCGCGTGCATTAGCGGAAGTAATGTTTGGAGACGAGGATGCGATGATTCGTATCGACATGTCTGAATACATGGAAAAACATTCGACTTCACGTCTAGTAGGTTCACCTCCAGGATATGTAGGTTATGACGAAGGTGGTCAATTAACAGAAAAAGTTCGTCGTAAACCATACTCTGTTGTATTATTCGATGAGATTGAAAAAGCACACCCAGATGTGTTCAATATCTTATTACAAGTGCTTGATGACGGTCGTTTAACGGATTCAAAAGGTCGTAAAGTGGACTTCCGTAACACAGTTGTCATTATGACATCTAACGTTGGAGCAGAGGCGCTTAAATACCGTAAAAACTTAGGTTTCGGTGCAGGTGCTAGCTCTGAAAATAAATATAAAGATATGAAAGGGACAATGCTTGAAGAATTGAAAAAAGCATTCCGCCCAGAATTCTTAAACCGTATTGATGAAATGATCGTGTTCCATTCATTAGAGAAAGATCAATTAAAAGAAATTATCTCTTTAATGGCAACATCATTAACAAAACGTTTACAAGAACAAGAAATCGAGCTAGAACTTACAGATGCAGCTTTAGAAAAAATTGCCGAAGAAGGATACGATCCACAATATGGTGCACGTCCACTACGTAGATCCCTTCAAAAACATGTGGAAGACCGACTTTCTGAAGAATTATTAAAAGGTAATGTAGCGAAAGGTCAACATGTTGTAATTGATTATGTTGAAGGTGAATTTGTTGTTCGCTCAAAAGAGTAGTACAATCTATATAACAAAGGAAAAGGTGTCTCGTTTTTAGCGCGGACACCTTTTTTATTAACTTAAATCGTAAATATTTAGGAGGGTATATGGCTAAGAAAAAAGTTAAGTTCTGTTGTAATTCCTGTGGCTATGAATCTCCAAAATGGATGGGTAGATGTCCAGGTTGTGGTGAATGGAATACGTTTGTGGAAGAAGTTGAAATTGTAACGAAGGGCCCTAGAGGTGCATTCCAACATTCGAGTGACACCGTGGTACAGAAAGCTACACCGATTGTTAAGGTGCAGACAGAGGAAGAAACTCGAATTAACACTGGGATGGAAGAACTAAATCGGGTACTTGGTGGAGGGATTGTTCCTGGTGCTCTTGTGCTAATCGGAGGAGATCCGGGTATCGGGAAATCTACGTTACTTATGCAAGTTTCAGCGTTGTTATCGCAAAAAGGAAATCGTGTGTTGTACATATCTGGTGAAGAATCAATGCGTCAAACAAAGCTTCGCGCAGAAAGACTTGGTGTAGCTTCTGAAGAGCTATATATTTACTCAGAGACAAATCTAGAACTCATTCATCAAACAATCGAAGAAGTGGCGCCGAAGTTTGTAGTGGTCGATTCAATCCAAACGATTCATCATCCTGAAGTTACGAGTGCGGCAGGTAGTGTATCACAAGTGCGAGAATGTACTGGCGAACTTATGCGTATTGCTAAGACGAAAGGGATTGCTATTTTCTTAGTAGGACACGTTACTAAGGAAGGTCAAATTGCGGGTCCAAGATTGTTAGAACATATGGTTGATACGGTTCTTTATTTTGAGGGAGAACGCCATCACACATACCGAATATTAAGAAGTCATAAAAACCGCTTTGGCTCGACAAACGAAATCGCGATATTTGAAATGATTTACAACGGCTTGAAGGAAGTAAACAACCCTTCCGAATTATTTTTACAAGAACGATCTCACGGTGCACCGGGGTCAACTATTGTTGCATCGATGGAAGGGACAAGGCCAATTTTAGTTGAAGTCCAATCTCTTGTTACCCCAACAAGCTTTAATTATCCGAAACGTATGGCAACTGGTTTAGACCATAATCGAGTTCAATTATTAATGGCAGTATTAGAAAAAAGAATGGGAATGCTTTTACAAGCCCAAGATGCATATATTAAAGTAGCAGGCGGAGTAAAATTAGATGAACCAGCTATTGATTTAGCAGTTCTAACTTCTATTGTTTCAAGTTATAAGGAACAGCCCGTTAAATCAACCGATTGTTTTATAGGGGAGGTTGGGTTAATTGGTGAAGTTAGAAGGGTGTCTCGCATCGAACAACGTGTACAAGAGGCACAAAGATTAGGGTTTAAAAGAGCATTTATTCCAGCGTCTAATTTAGGTGGTTGGGAGTATCCAGAAGGTATACAAGTGATTGGAGTGGAGACGATTAATGAATCGTTAAGAGCGTGTTTTAACGACTTGTAAGACATACAAGAAATGCCTATACAATTTCATCTTTGTATGGGCATTTTTCGTTTATATTTTGGGTAGAAATACTTTAGTAGGAAAGTGAAATAGGAAACATGTATAAGTTTTAGGGACGTTATTTTAGTAACATGGTCCAAATATCATTTGAACGGGTGCTCAGCTTCGCAAAGTACTCTATAGCTATGTATAATTATTATTAAAATAAGGAGGTGAAAAAATGTTAAAGAGAATTATACAATTTGCATTCTTATTTATCGGAGGAGCGTTAGGTTTTGTTTTCTTACCGCCATTATACGAATTTATTAATTTATCATCTAATCCTTGGCTTAACAATCCATATGTTTCGGTAGCAATAGGAGCATTATTGTTATTTGTATTATCTTTTGCATTGTCAGATTACTGTGTAAAGTTGATTCAGTGGTTAGAGGAGGTATTATTTAAAATACCTGCTGTCGATTTATTATTTGGAACACTTGGTTTAATCGTCGGACTAATTGTGGCCTACTTAATTGGCTTTGCCATCGAACGAATTCAAATCCCAATCATTAATGATATTTTACCGATTCTTTTATCCGTTATTTTAGGTTACCTTGGATTCCGAGTTGGTTTTACAAAACGGGATGAACTCATTCATATGTTTTCGAAATCGCAAACTGGGTCAAAAAAGAAAAGTGGAGATCAGTCGAATTTCACACAAAATGAACAGAATCCATTAACAAAATTACTAGACACTAGTGTAATTATTGATGGTCGTATTGCTGATATATCGACTACTGGCTTTATAGAAGGAGTTTTAGTAGTACCACAATTTGTACTAACAGAACTTCAACATATAGCAGATTCTTCTGATACGTTAAAAAGAACGCGCGGACGTCGTGGTCTGGATATATTGAAAAAACTACAAGATGAACGTGCGACCAAAGTGATCATCTCAGAAGAAGATTTTGAAGATATTCATGAAGTCGACTTGAAATTAGTAAGGCTTGCAAAGAAAATTGGTGCACAGATTCTGACAAATGATTTTAATTTAAATAAAGTCTGTGAATTACATCAAGTGCAAGTGCTAAATATTAATGACCTTGCAAATGCAGTAAAACCAGTAGTTATACCTGGAGAAGACATGCAAGTCCTAGTTATTAAAGATGGGAAAGAGCACAATCAAGGCGTAGCTTACTTAGATGATGGTACGATGATTGTAGTAGAAGGTGGGCGAAGTTATATTGGCCAGTCTATTACAGTGACGGTAACCAGTGTATTACAAACATCTGCAGGTCGCATGATTTTTGCAAAACCAAAAGAAGAAGTAGCATAGTTTTGTATAGTTAACGTGAAGACGTAACGCTGGCGAGTATTGGCCATCCGTTATTATTACGAAATTTATAGACCCAGTAGGAAGTGGAATTACAGTGCAATATGAAGTTGTATTACCTGCAGCAGGAAGTGGGAAAAGGATGGGAGCTGGAAAGAATAAACTATTTCTACTCCTTCAAAATAAACCTATTTTAATCCATACACTTAATGTTTTTCAAAATGATGAAAATTGTACAGGAATTTGGTTAGCTGTAAAACCGGAAGAACGAGCATTTATTCAACAATTACTTGATGAACATCACATTACAAAGGTAAAGGGTTTACCAAATGGCGGAGAAGAACGCCAACATTCTGTCCATTCATGTATTAAGGAAATGGAACAAGTAGATATTGTTTTAGTGCATGACGCTGCAAGACCATTCATTACACAGGATATTATTGCACGACTTGTTGAAACGGCAAGTGAATATGGAGCTGCTATTGCAGGAGTTCGTGCTAAAGATACGATGAAAAAAGTGCGCGATGGGAAGATTGTTGAGACGGTGGATCGAGAACATTTATGGATGATCCAAACACCACAAGCATTTCGTTTTGATTTATTGTTTGAAGCTGAGGATGTTGCGGAGAAAGTTGGATTTTTAGGTACCGATGAAGCGATGTTGGTCGAACGTCTTGGTTACCCCGTACATATCGTTGAGGCAAGCTACGATAATATTAAAATGACGACTCAAGAAGACCTAGTTATTGGTGAGGCAATTCTTCGAAAGGTGCAAGGGACACATTAGAATTACCGTGGATCTTATAAATTTTAAATCCCTCCAACTTAAAAGGTTGGTGGGATTTTTTGATTCATAGTTTTTATACATATTTAAAATGTATTTACTTAGAATCATTACGCTTACAATCTTACTAATTGGGAAATATGTTAATATATGAATTGATTGTAGATAATTCAATAGTAAAGGATGGTGAATGTTGCAACTATCGTTGTAATTTTATAATGATAGCAGCAACAAATTTATGTTTCGAATTGGACAAGGATTTGACGTTCACGCATTTGCAGAAGGACGTCCATTAATTTTAGGTGGAATTACAATACCTCATGATCGTGGTTTGATTGGACATTCTGATGCAGATGTGCTTTTACATACAGTAACAGACGCTGCATTAGGAGCAATAGGTGAAGGAGATATCGGCCATCATTTCCCTGACACAGATCCAGCTTTCAAAGATGCAGACAGTGCGAAATTATTAGAGCATATTTGGGCAATTGTTGAAGAAAAAGGTTATGTATTAGGAAATGTTGATTGTACAATTATGGCTCAACGTCCGAAATTAGCACCATACATTGAACAAATGCGTGAGTCGATTGCAAAATTATTAAAAGCAGAACCTTCTCAAGTAAATGTTAAAGCTACGACAACAGAAAAGTTAGGATTTACTGGGCGTGAAGAAGGAATTGCTGCAATGGCTACGATTTTATTAATCAAAAAATAAGACCGAAAGAATATACTACTTAAACACAATAGTTCTTCATTAATTTTTCAAATTCTACTCTAAATGAACGAAGTAAACTTAAGTGTACCAACTTTCATTTCTTACAGCACAGTGTTAAAATGAACAAAGCATTTTACATATTTAGGAGGCAATTATTACTATGACTAAGGAAGTTCGCGTTCGTTATGCGCCAAGCCCAACAGGTTTTTTACACATCGGTGGTGCACGTACGGCATTATTCAACTATCTATTTGCAAAACATCATAACGGTAAATTTATCGTTCGTATAGAAGATACGGATATTGAACGTAATGTTGAAGGTGGCGAAGCATCCCAACTTGATAATTTACGTTGGTTAGGAATTATTCCAGATGAATCAATTGATATCGGTGGACCATATGCACCGTATCGCCAAATGGAACGTTTAGATATTTATACAAAACATGCAGAAGAATTACTTGAGCGCGGCATTGCCTATAAATGTTTTTGTACATCAGAAGAATTAGAAGCTTCACGTGAAGCACAAAGAGCAAAAGGTGTAGCTGCACCAACATATGATGGAAAGTGCCGTCACTTAACACCAGAACAAGTAGCGGAAAAAGAAGCTGCTGGAATCCCTCACACAATTCGTATGCGTGTGCCTGAAAACACAACTTATAAATTTACGGATTTAGTACGTGGAGAAGTTACATTTGAATCAAAAGATATTGGGGATTGGGTTTTAGTAAAAGCTAATGGAATCCCAACTTACAACTATGCGGTTGTATTAGATGATCATTTCATGGATATTACACATGTATTCCGTGGTGAAGAGCATTTATCGAACACACCAAAACAAATGATGATTTTTGATGCGTTTGGTTGGGAATACCCAGAGTATGGTCATATGACATTAATCGTGAATGAAGATCATAAAAAACTTTCAAAACGTGACGAATCAATCATTCAATTCGTATCGCAATATAAAGATTTAGGCTACCTACCAGAAGCAATGTTTAACTTCTTTGCATTACTTGGTTGGTCTCCTGAAGGTGAAGAAGAGATCTTCACGAAAGAACAATTCATTGAAATTTTTGATGAAAAACGTCTTTCTAAATCACCATCTATGTTCGATAAAAATAAACTAACATGGATGAATAACCAATATATTAAAAAAATATCTTTAGAAGAAGTAGTGGAATTAGCTTTACCTCATTTACAAAAAGCAGGTTTACTTCCACAAGAATTAACAGAAGAACAAACTGCATGGGCAACAGCTTTAATTGCTCTATATCACAATCAAATGAGCTATGGTGCTGAAATTGTTGAATTATCAAGCCTATTCTTTAAAGATGAAATTGAATATGATGAAGAATCAAAAGAAGTTTTAGCTGGTGAACAAGTACCAGAAGTTATGGCTTCATTTAAAGCACAGCTTGAAGCGCTAGAAAACTTTGATGCACCTTCGATTAAAGCAGCTATTAAAGCAGTTCAAAAAGAGACTGGTCATAAAGGGAAAAATCTATTTATGCCAATTCGTGTTGTAACAACTGGTCAAATGCATGGTCCTGAATTAGCAGATGCAATTGCGTTAATTGGGAAAGATAAAGCTATTGAACGTGTTGCAAAGTTTGTTAAATAGTATGAATTGACTTTTATAAATCCTGAGGTAAAATGGATTTACAAAATTGTTAAATAAAGTGCATTTGTAACAAAAAAAACGGTAGTGATACTAATTTTGTTACTTAAAATGATTTTCATATTGTATGAGCGTTGAGAAGGAGAAGTACGTAAAATACGTTTCAAAGAGAGGGTCATCACCGGCTGAAAGTGACCTAAACCTCTATTTTACAGAAATGCACCTTTGAGCATGTAGCTGAAATAATAGTAGGCAAGTCGGTTCGTCCTCGTTATTGGACTGATGAGTGGAAAGTATATTCGTATACTTTCAATCAGAGTGGAACCACGCAAAATTAGCGTCTCTGTCGTTTTTAAATGACAGGGGCGTTTTTTTATTTGGAGAAAAGTTTCAGTCATGCGAAATGGTGGTAGTATAAAAGTAAATACTATGACCGGAAAGTGATCTAATCTTAAATGAATTTTGTTTTAGAAGAATGTAACGTGCATTCCTCATTTGACTATAAACAAAAATGCCATAGCTTGTAAGGAGGAAAATAAATGACAATTCAAATTTTTAATTCTTTATCGAGACAAAAAGAACCTTTCGTTCCACTCGAAGAAGGAAAAGTGAAAATGTACGTGTGTGGACCAACAGTCTACAACTTTATTCATATTGGAAATGCACGACCTGTTATTGTATATGATACAGTTAGACGTTATTTCCAATATAAAGGCTATGAAGTAAAGTTTGTTTCAAATTTTACTGACGTAGATGATAAAATTATTAAAGCGGCAAACGAATTAGGCGAAGAAGTATCGGAATTAACAGAGCGTTTTATTAACGCGTACTTTGAAGATATTACAGCATTAGGTTGTAAAAAAGCAGATGTGCACCCACGTGTAACAAGTCATATGGATGATATCATTGAATTTATCAAAGTGTTGATTGATAAAGGCTATGCTTACGAATCACAGGGTGATGTTTATTATCGAACTCGTAAGTTTGATGGTTATGGTAAGTTAAGTCACCAATCCATCGATGACTTAAAAGTTGGAGCACGAATTGAAGCTGGCGAGAAGAAAGATGACCCGCTTGATTTTGCTTTATGGAAAGCTGCAAAACCGGGAGAAATCCATTGGTCTAGCCCATGGGGAGAAGGACGTCCTGGTTGGCACATCGAATGTTCCGTTATGGCAAGAGAACATCTTGGTGATACAATCGATATCCATGCAGGTGGTCAAGATTTAACTTTCCCACATCATGAAAATGAAATTGCCCAATCAGAAGCTTATACAGGTAAAACTTTTGCACGCTACTGGATGCACAATGGATACATTAATATTGATAATGAAAAAATGTCTAAATCACTTGGTAATTTTGTTTTAGTGCATGACATTAGACAACAACTTGATCCACAAATATTACGTTTCTTTATGTTATCTGTTCACTATAGACATCCGATTAATTTCGCTCAAGATTTAGTTGAATCTGCGAAATCAGGATTAGAACGTTTACGTACTGCATATTCAAACCTTGAATATAGACTGACAGCAACAACTGATCTATCGGAAAATGGCGATGAATGGATTGAAAAAATTGCCGATGTAAAAAAACAATTCGAAACTGCTATGGATGACGATTTCAATACAGCAAATGGTATATCTGCTATGTTTGAACTAGCGCGTATTGCAAATACGTATTTAAACGAAGCAAATACAGAAGAACGTGTATTAAAAGCATTTATCGAAACGTTTGACCAACTAGGTAACGTGTTAGGTATACAATTTAAATTGGAAAATGAATTACTTGATGAAGAAATTGAAGCATTAATTGAAGAGCGTAATCTTGCAAGAAAAAATCGCGATTTTGCAAAGTCGGATGAAATTAGAGATAAGCTACTTGAGATGAACATTGTTCTAGAGGATACTCGTCAAGGAACTCGCTGGAAACGAGGTCTATAATATGTCGCATTTGCGAATTGAAGATGTAAAACAGCTTAATGCATTAGCATTGGCATACATGGGAGATGCTGTTCTCGAACAAAAAGTTCGAGAACACCTTCTTCTTATTGGACGAGCTAAACCAAATCATTTGCATAAAGAAGCGACTCGTTATGTATCTGCAAAAGCACAATCTATGATTATTCACAGACTAATGGATGAGAGTTATTTAACAGAAGAGGAAATCGCGGTTTTCAAAAGAGGTAGAAATGCAAAATCAGGTTCTGTACCAAAAAATACGGACGTTCAGACATATCGTAACAGCTCAGGTTTCGAAGCTGTGTTAGGTTATTTATATTTAACGAAACAACTTGACCGAGTTTACGAAATTATTGACTATGCTATTGAAATTGTCGAACAATCGAAAGGAGCTACATCATGACAGAGCAAAATGGTGAAATGATTGCAGGTAAAAATCCAGTATTAGAAGCGCTTCGTTCAGGTCGGGAGATAAATAAATTATGGATAGCAGAAGGAGTAAAAAAGACAGGCATTAACGAAGTTCTTGACTTAGCTCGTGAGCGAGGAGTGCTTGTACAATTTGTTCCAAAGAAAAAGGTTGATCAATTAACAGATGCTAATCATCAAGGGATTGTTGCTTCTGTAGCAGCATACAATTATGCAGAGTTGGATGATTTATTTAATGCAGCGAAGGAAAAAAATGAAGATCCATTCTTTTTAGTTTTAGATGAATTAGAGGATCCACATAATTTAGGATCGATTATGCGAACTGCCGATGCCATTGGTGTACATGGAATTATTATTCCAAAAAGACGTGCAGTAGGTTTAACAGCTGTAGTAGCAAAAGCATCAACAGGTGCAATTGAACATGTTCCTGTCGTTCGTGTAACAAATTTAGCTCAAACTATTGATGAGTTAAAAGACAAAGGTGTATGGATTGCAGGAACGGATGCAAAAGGTTCTGTTGATTATCGTAAAATGGATGCAACATTACCACTTGCGATTATTATTGGTAGTGAAGGTAAAGGAATGAGTCGTTTATTAAAAGAAAAATGTGACTTTTTATATCATTTACCAATGATCGGTCATGTAACATCTTTAAATGCATCTGTAGCCGCAGCATTGTTAATGTATGAAGTTTATCGAAAACGACAAGAACGAGTGGAAAAATAAACTCCATGCAAACAATTTTGTTAGTTGATGGCTACAACATGATTGGTTCATGGAAAGAGTTACGACAACTACGTGATTCGGACTTTGAAGAAGCGCGGAATCGATTAATCCAATTAATGGCAGAATACAAGGCGGCGATGGGATGGAGAGTCATTGTTGTCTTTGATGCTCACCTAGTGCCTGGTGTAGAACAGGTTTATGTTCATAATGCTGTTGAAGTCATTTATACAAGAAAAAACGAAACTGCAGATGAAAGAATAGAAAAGTTAACGAATGAACTAAAGGGACGCAAAATACAAATCTATGTAGCAACTTCAGATATGACAGAACAGAATGTTATTTTTGGCCAAGGGGCACTTCGTAAATCGGCTAGAGAACTTGAAATTGAAATGCAAATTATAAAATCAAAAATTTCCTCAGATGTTAAAACGATTAAAGTAGAAAAACCTGCTAGTAGAATAAATCTACCAAAAGAGATTGAAATTGAATTCGAGAAATGGAGAAGGGGATTAAAATAACTATTTGACCTATATTTTCCAGTTCCGTTATACTGTTTCTAAAATGACTCTTAGCGTATTGGGGTGAAGCCGTTGCTAAAGAACAATCAAATGCAAATTTTACAAAGGTTTGACGATTATACAGATGAGCAACTTGTTGAATTAGTACATCAAGGTAGCACAGAAGCGTTAGATTATTTAATTACGAAATTCAGATTGTTTGTGAAAGCGAAGGCACGTTCCTATTTTTTAATTGGTGCTGATAAGGAAGATATTGTTCAAGAAGGAATGATAGGTTTATATAAAGCGATAAGAGATTTTAAGGGGGACAAACTGTCTTCATTCCGTGCATTTGCTGAACTATGCATTACTCGTCAGATTATTACAGCAATTAAAACGGCTACTCGCCAAAAACATATTCCTTTGAATTCCTATGTTTCTCTTGATAAACCAATCTATGATGAAGAGTCTGATAGAACACTATTAGATGTCATCACAGGTTCGGAATCGGAAGACCCAGAACATTTAATGATTCACCGTGAAGAATATTCTAATTTAGAAGAAAAAATAGGTGAGATTTTAAGTGAACTAGAACAACAGGTTTTAGCACTCTATCTCGATGGACAATCCTATAATGAGATATCAGAAGAATTGAATCGTCATGTGAAATCGATTGATAATGCCCTTCAACGTGTAAAGCGTAAATTAGAACGACACTTAGAAATCGATCAGATGAATTAAATTTAATTTGGGGATTGTGGAACTAGTGATAATCGAAGCGAAAAAATTTCGTTTTCTAAGAGAAAATAATGTTAATAAAAAGAGACTAAAGGCTCATTGGATTTGGAAGGAATATTGACATGGCTCATTTTAGGTGATAGTCTTTATAAGACATACATGTAAAAGAGTGATGTTAATTATGGTAAAAAAAATTGTGATTAGTTGTGAGAAATGTGGGTCAAGAAATTACTCTTTTCCAGAGAAAGCTGATTCTACTAAACGTCTTGAATTAAAAAAGTTTTGTTCAAATTGTAATGAACACACCGTTCATAAACAAACAAAATGATGATTTTTATATATTAAAAGTGTACGATGATTTCATTCTGTTAGTAATAAAAGTGAGAATAGACGAGTAATTCGGAGGTTAAGCTATAATGGGCAAGTTAAAACAATTTTTCCAGAACGTAATGTCAGAAATGAGAAAAACTAGCTGGCCAAAAGGAAAAGAACTAACGAAATATACGGTTGTAGTAGTGACAACTGTTATCTTTTTCGCAGTATTTTTCACGCTAGTAGATTTAGGAATTTCAAGTTTAGTTCGTTGGTACTTTGCGTTATAATGTTATTAATATGAATACTTTGAAATAGCCCGTACAACTTTAACGGGTTTTTTTCATTTGTTTAATTTATCTATTAATGGTTAGTATCTACACTCTTGTTAATGTAAAGGAGGAATGGACGTTTAGTCCTGCAGATTATGGAGAAAAAATGGTATGTAGTTCATACTTATTCTGGTTATGAAAACCGAGTAAAAGCAAATCTAGAAAAACGTGTTGAAACAATGGGAATGCAAGATAACATCTTCCGTGTAATTGTTCCAGAACACGAAGAAACAGATTTAAAAGATGGTAAAAAACGTACGGTTATGCGTAAAGTATTCCCTGGGTATGTATTAGTGGAAATGATATTAACAGATGAATCTTGGTACGTTGTACGAAATACACCTGGAGTTACTGGATTTATTGGTTCATCAGGTGGCGGTGCAAAACCAACGCCATTATTACCTGAAGAAGTAGATCGTTTACTACGTCAAATGGGTATTACTAAGAAAACAGTTGGTGAGGTTGATCTAACAGTTGGAGAAACAGTAGAAGTGTTAGATGGTCCATTCGCTCATTTCCAAGGAAGAGTAGAAGAAGTAGATGCTGATAAAGGTAAAGTAAAAGTAATTGTAGATATGTTCGGTCGCGAAACAAAAATGGAGCTTGATTTCGAACAAGTACAAAAATTATAATTAACTTTATTTTTTCCTTGCTAATGTAAAACAAAAGTGATATCATTTCATAGGTCAGACTGTCTAAATGATAGTCTGCGTTGATAGTTAATGTTATCGGCAAATAGCTGACAGACAGATATGAGTGGGAGGGGCAACCCAATTACCACATCACGGACTTAAGGAGGTGTGTCTCGTGGCTAAAAAAGTTATTAAAATCGTAAAACTTCAAATCCCAGCTGGTAAAGCAAACCCAGCGCCACCGGTTGGTCCTGCATTAGGTCAAGCAGGTGTTAACATCATGGGATTCTGTAAGGAGTTCAACGCTCGTACAGCTGATCAAGCTGGATTAATCATTCCAGTTGAAATTACAGTGTTTGAAGACCGTTCTTTCACTTTTATTACAAAAACACCACCTGCAGCAGTGTTACTTAAAGTAGCAGCAGGTATCCAATCTGGATCTGGTGAACCAAACCGTAAAAAAGTTGCAACGGTTAAACGTGATAAAGTTCGCGAAATCGCTGAACAAAAAATGCCAGACCTTAACGCTGCATCAGTAGAAGCGGCTATGTTAATGGTTGAAGGTACTGCACGAAGCATGGGTATTGTTATCGAAGACTAATTCCCAAAACACTTGATGATGAAAGCTTTTGTTAAAGAGGTTGCGTAATGTTCTTTTGGACTCGCAACCTCTATTCGTGGGAGGAATATCCGCTACAACCACAATCAAGGAGGAAATTATATAATGGCTAAAAAAGGTAAAAGACTGCAAGAAGCAGCAAAATTAATTGACCGTTCTAAATTATATACAGCTGAAGAAGCTATCGCTTTAGCTCAAAAAACAAGCACAGTTAACTTCGATGCAACAGTTGAAGTAGCGTTCAAACTTGGTATTGATACTCGTAAAAACGACCAACAAATCCGTGGTGCAGTAGTACTTCCAAACGGTACTGGTAAAACTCAACGAGTATTAGTATTCGCTAAAGGTGAAAAACTTAAAGAAGCTGAAGCAGCAGGCGCTGACTATGTTGGCGATGCAGAATATATCAACAAAATCCAACAAGGTTGGTTCGAGTTTGATGTAATCGTTGCTACACCTGACATGATGGGTGAAGTTGGTAAACTTGGTCGTGTATTAGGACCTAAAGGTTTAATGCCAAACCCAAAAACTGGTACAGTTACTTTTGATGTAACTAAAGCAATCCAAGAAATCAAAGCTGGTAAAGTTGAATACCGTGCTGACAAAGCGGGTATCATCCACGCACCAATCGGTAAAGTATCATTTGATACTGAGAAATTAGTAGAAAACTTCCTTGCTGTATTTGACGTAGTTCAAAAAGCTAAACCAGCTGCAGCTAAAGGAACTTACATGAAATCTGTAAATGTTACGTCTACAATGGGTCCATCTATTAAAGTGGACGCTTCTAGCGTAAAATAATATATATATTACTCGACTATTAAATAAAATAGTTGACAACCGTCCTCTTGCGTGATAAGATGGATGTCGTTGTGAATCATCCATTTGTACCGTAGACAGTAGGGGTGCTTAAGACACTTAATGATCCTACCGAGGACACACGGAAATCAGATTCTTTTTAGATGATGACTTTCTGCCTCTATGTCTACTGACGTAGAGGCTTTTCTTTTGTCGGTATAAATGACATTCTAATAGGAGGTGTCAAAATGGGCAGTGCTATCGAAACTAAAAAAGTACAAGTTCAAGAAATCGCTGAAAAATTCCAAACTGCTTCATCAGTAGTAGTAGTTGACTACCGTGGTTTAACAGTTGCTCAAGTAACTGAATTACGTAAACAATTACGTGAAGCTGGAGTTGAGTTCAAAGTTTACAAAAACACTTTAACTCGCCGTGCTACTGAAATCGCTGGTTTAGAAGGTATCAACGCTGTATTAACTGGTCCTAACGCGATCGCATTTTCAAAAGAAGATGTTGTTGCTCCAGCAAAAATCATCAATGATTTCGCTAAAAAGAACGACGCTTTAGAAATTAAAGCTGGTGTCATTGAAGGTATTGTATCAACTGCTGAAGACGTTAAAGCTCTTGCAGAACTTCCATCTCGCGAAGGTCTACTATCTATGCTTTTATCAGTACTTCAAGCTCCAATCCGCAACTTCGCTCTTGCTACAAAAGCAGTTGCAGAACAAAAAGAAGAACAAGGTGCTTAATTCAAAGCGCTTAAATATCAAACCAATTAAAAGGCAAACGGCCTAAATTAAAACATTCCATAGGAGGAAATTATAATGAGCAAAGAGCAAATCTTAGAAGCTATCAAAACTATGACAGTTCTAGAATTAAACGATTTAGTAAAAGCAATCGAAGAAGAATTTGGTGTAACAGCTGCTGCTCCTGTAGCAGTAGTAGCAGGTGGCGGTGCAGCTGCTGAAGAAGAAAAAACTGAATTTGATGTAATCCTAGCTAACGCTGGTGACCAAAAAATCAAAGTTATCAAAGTAGTACGTGAATTAACTGGTCTTGGCTTAAAAGAAGCTAAAGAATTAGTTGACAACGCTCCAAAACCATTAAAAGAAGGCGTTTCTAAAGAAGAAGCTGAAACAATCAAAGCTAAAATCGAAGAAGTTGGCGCTGTAGTAGAAGTTAAATAATTTTACTTTTTAGTTTGAAATATAGGTTATGGATGAGATGTGTTCACATACTTTATTTCGTAACCTGAAAGCTCGTCTATTTTTGACGAGCTTTCTTCATTTCCCCGGAGTAAGCGACTATAGAAATCTAGTTAAGTTATTGTTTAATTAGAATGTCATGGAAGCTAACACCCCGATTGGTTCAACTTTCAATCAGTGAGGGTGACCTCACTGATTGAAGTTTTACTTTATCCCGAGGAGGGCGTAAATGTCTGAACATTACTATTCAAAGAAGCCTCAAATTGAAAGTAGCCCACGCCACTTTAAATTTAATTTATTAGGGAATTCGTTTCTTTTTGAAACAGACCGTGGCGTATTTAGTAAAAGCGAAGTAGATTTTGGATCCCGTACTTTAATTGAAACCTTTCAAATGCCAGAAGTAGAAGGCGTAATAATGGATATTGGTTGTGGATATGGACCTATTGGTTTATCTATCGCGAAGCAAAATCCTGATCGAATCGTCTACATGATGGATGTAAATGAAAGAGCAGTTCTATTAGCAAAAAAGAATGCAGAAACTAACGGGGTTCAAAATGTACGAATATTTGGAAGTGATGGAGTAACGGCTGTAGACGAAGACGTCCAAGCTGCAGCGATTTTAACAAATCCTCCAATCAGAGCTGGTAAAGAAGTTGTTTTTAAGTTTTATGATGGAGCTTATGAGAAACTTGTACCAAACGGAGAATTGTGGGTAGTCATCCAGAAGAAGCAGGGTGCGCCATCAACAGTTGCGCATTTGGAAGAAAGGTTTGCTGTCGTAGAAGTAGTAGAGAAGAAGAAGGGCTATTGGATAATAAAAGCAAAAAAGTAATTTAGATTTGTTTTAAAGATTGACTTGACAAATGGCCTATGATAATATAATAAAATGCAAAATTATTATTTTGTGGGAGTATGCCCATTTGTATGCAGTTTGATTTTAGTGGATATACTTGCCATGAATAAGTTTAGTTTAACCGAAAATGAGGTCTAAGAAAAGACTCGTTTTCTTTTTGTCTTTGGAAATCATACACTAAATTTGTGATTTTGCAAAGACCTATTATCGCTTTAATGAGGGGTGAATAAGTTGACGGGTCAACTAGTTCAGTACGGACAACACCGCCAGCGTAGAAGCTTTGCGCGTATTAAAGAGGTGCTGGAACTTCCGAATTTAATTGAAATTCAAACAGCATCTTACGAGTGGTTCCTTGAAGAGGGATTGCGTGAAATGTTCCGTGACATTTCGCCAATCGAAGATTTTACAGGTAATCTTTCGCTTGAATTCATCGATTATACTTTAGGTGAACCAAAGTATGATGTAGATGAGTGTAAAGAGCGAGACGTAACTTATGCAGCGCCATTACGAGTTAAGGTGCGTTTGCATAACAAAGAAACAGATGAAGTAAAAGAGCAAGATGTCTTTATGGGTGATTTCCCATTAATGACTGAAGTAGGTACTTTTGTTATTAATGGTGCTGAACGCGTTATTGTTTCACAATTAGTACGCTCACCGAGTGTATACTTCCATGATAAGACAGATAAAAACGGTAAAAAAGGCTTTGGTGCAACGGTAATTCCAAACCGTGGTGCTTGGCTAGAATACGAAACAGATGCAAAAGACGTTGTATATGTGCGCATTGACCGTACACGTAAACTTCCTGCAACTGTTTTATTACGTGCTTTAGGTTTCGGTTCAGATCAAGAAATTATCGATATTCTAGGTGATAACGAGTATTTACGTAATACCCTAGAAAAAGATAATACTGATAGTACTGAAAAAGCATTATTAGAAATTTATGAACGTCTTCGTCCAGGTGAACCACCTACAGTAGATAGCGCGAAGAGTTTATTATATTCACGTTTCTTCGATGCTAAACGTTATGATTTAGCAAACGTTGGACGTTATAAAATGAATAAAAAGCTTCACATCAAAAACCGCTTGTTTAATCAAACGATTGCAGAAACTCTTGTTGATCCCGAAACAGGTGAGATTTTAGTTGAAAAAGGTACAGTTCTTGACCGTCGAAATTTGGATCGTATCATTCCGTATTTAGAAAACGGAATCGGTTTCCGTACACTATCTCAAGTCGGTGGTGTATTAGAGGAAGACGTAACGATTCAATCGATTAAGATCTTTGCACCAAATGATGAAGCACAAAAAGAAATTAACGTAATTTCCAACGCATATGTAGATGAGGAAGTTAAGCATTTAGCTCCTGCTGATATTTTGGCATCTATGTCTTACTTCTTTAACCTTTTACATGGAGTAGGAAATACTGATGATATTGACCATTTAGGTAACCGTCGTTTACGTTCTGTTGGTGAATTATTACAAAACCAATTCCGTATCGGTTTATCTCGTATGGAACGTGTAGTACGTGAACGTATGTCTATCAATGACACGGCTTCAATCGTACCACAACAATTAATCAACATTCGTCCTGTAATTGCTTCAATTAAAGAGTTCTTTGGTAGCTCACAATTATCGCAATTCATGGACCAAACAAACCCATTAGCTGAGTTAACACATAAACGTCGTCTTTCAGCGTTAGGACCTGGTGGTTTAACTCGTGAACGTGCTGGTATGGAAGTACGTGACGTTCACTACTCTCACTATGGTCGTATGTGCCCGATTGAAACTCCAGAGGGTCCAAACATCGGGTTAATTAACTCACTTTCATCATATGCAAAAGTAAATAAATTCGGTTTCATTGAGACGCCATATCGTAAAGTAGATCCTGAAACTGGCCAAGTAACTGAACAAATCGATTATTTAACTGCAGATGAAGAAGATAACTACATTGTTGCTCAAGCAAACTCACCATTAAATCCTGATGGTTCATTTGCGAATGAAGAAGTATTAGGACGTTTCCGTGGTGATAACACTGTCTTCAAAAGAGATCGTGTTGACTATATGGACGTATCTCCTAAACAAGTAGTTTCCGCTGCGACAGCATGTATTCCATTCTTAGAAAATGACGACTCAAACCGTGCGTTAATGGGTGCGAACATGCAACGTCAAGCTGTTCCATTATTAAACCCTGAAGCTCCATTCGTTGGAACAGGTATGGAGCACGTAAATGCTCGTGACTCAGGTGCTGCTGTTGTTTGTAAGCACCACGGTATTGTTGAACATGTTGAAGCACGTTCTATCCATGTTCGTCGTATAGAAGTAATTGATGGTAAAGAAGTAAAAGGTGAATTAACGAAATATAAACTTCAAAAATTCACTCGTTCAAACCATGGTACTTCTATTAACCAACGTCCAATTGTGAAAGTTGGAGATCGCGTTAAACCTCGTGACATTTTAGCTGATGGTCCTTCAATGGAACAAGGTGAATTGGCATTAGGACGTAACGTACTAGTTGCTTTCATGACTTGGGAAGGGTTCAACTATGAAGATGCTGTTATTATGAACGAAAGACTTGTTCGTGATGATGTATATACTTCTGTTCATATCGAGGAATATGAATCTGAGTCTCGTGATACAAAATTAGGGCCAGAAGAAATTACTCGTGATATCCCGAATGTAGGTGAAGATGCTCTTCGTAACCTAGATGACCGCGGTATTATCCGAATCGGTGCTGAAGTTCGTGATGGTGATATTCTAGTTGGTAAAGTAACGCCTAAAGGGGTTACTGAGTTAACTGCTGAGGAACGTTTACTACACGCTATCTTTGGTGAGAAAGCTCGTGAAGTACGTGATACTTCATTACGTGTACCTCACGGAGCAGGCGGTATTGTCTTAGATGTAAAAGTCTTTAACCGTGAAGATGGAGACGAATTACCACCAGGTGTTAACCAATTAGTTCGTGTTTATATTGTTCAAAAACGTAAAATCCGCGTTGGAGACAAAATGGCCGGACGTCACGGTAACAAAGGGGTAATTTCAAGAATCTTACCAGAAGAAGATATGCCGTTTATGCCAGACGGAACACCAGTTGATATCATGTTAAATCCACTTGGGGTACCATCTCGTATGAATATCGGACAAGTTTTAGAGCTTCACTTAGGTATGGCTGCTCGTTACTTAGGTCTTCATATGGCGACCCCTGTATTTGACGGAGCGAACGAAGAAGATGTTTGGGACACTATGGAAGAAGCTGGTATGAACCGTGATGGTAAAACAATCCTTTATGATGGACGTTCTGGTGAACCATTCGATAACCGTGTATCTGTAGGTATCATGTACATGATCAAACTTGCACACATGGTTGACGATAAATTACACGCTCGTTCAACTGGACCTTACTCACTTGTTACACAACAACCACTTGGTGGTAAAGCTCAATTTGGTGGGCAACGTTTCGGTGAGATGGAGGTTTGGGCATTAGAGGCATACGGTGCTGCTTATACACTACAAGAAATCTTAACAATTAAATCGGATGACGTTGTAGGACGTGTTAAAACATACGAAGCAATTGTAAAAGGTGAAAGTGTTCCAGAACCAGGTGTACCTGAATCATTCAAAGTATTAATTAAAGAACTTCAATCTTTAGGATTAGATGTGAAAATGTTAACTGTTAATGACGAAGAAGTTGAACTTCGTGATTTAGATGATGAAGATGATCTTCAACCTGCAGATGCGTTAAACATCTTACCTAACGATAAAGAAGAAGATAAAGTAGAATCATTCGAATAAAATTAGTCTGCATCGGACTAAAAACTGTCTATGTCCGATGCAACTAATGTTAATTCGTTTTTATCATATTGTAAGCAAAGTTAGATTTTTTGCTATTGATGTCGAGCTTCGAAAAGAAAGTCAAAGGACTTATACTAAAGGGAGGTAGGCTCCTTGATAGACGTTAATGAATTTGAATATATGAAGATTGGTTTAGCTTCACCAGATAAAATCCGTTCATGGTCTTATGGAGAAGTTAAAAAACCAGAAACGATTAACTATCGTACGTTAAAACCAGAAAAAGATGGTCTTTTCTGTGAGCGTATTTTTGGACCAACAAAAGACTGGGAATGTCATTGTGGTAAATACAAACGTGTTCGCTATAAAGGCGTAGTTTGTGATCGTTGTGGTGTAGAAGTTACAAGAGCGAAGGTACGCCGTGAACGTATGGGTCACATTGAACTTGCTGCTCCAGTTTCTCATATTTGGTATTTCAAAGGTATTCCAAGCCGTATGGGTCTTATCTTAGATATGTCTCCACGTGCGTTGGAAGAAGTAATTTACTTTGCATCATATGTAGTAATCGATTCTGCAGGTACTAGCTTAGAGAAGAAACAACTTCTTTCTGAAAAAGAGTACCGTGCATATCGTGAAAAATTCGGAAATGGTTTCGAAGCTGCAATGGGTGCTGAAGCTATTAAAAAACTTCTTGAACAAATTGATCTTGAAGAAGAAACAACTTTGTTAAAAGAAGAGTTAAAAACTGCTCAAGGACAACGTCGCACTCGTGCAATTAAACGTCTGGAAGTAATTGAGTCATTCCGTAACTCTGGCAACAAACCTGAGTGGATGATTTTAGATGTACTACCGGTAATTCCTCCAGAGCTTCGTCCAATGGTTCAATTAGATGGTGGTCGTTTTGCAACTTCTGACTTAAACGACTTATATCGTCGTGTAATTAACCGTAATAATCGTTTAAAACGTTTACTTGATCTTGGTGCTCCAAGCATTATCGTACAAAACGAAAAACGTATGCTTCAAGAAGCAGTAGATGCGTTGATTGATAACGGACGTCGTGGTCGTCCAGTTACTGGACCTGGTAACCGTCCCTTAAAATCACTTTCTCATATGTTAAAAGGGAAACAAGGTCGTTTCCGTCAAAACTTACTTGGTAAACGTGTAGACTACTCTGGTCGTTCAGTTATCGTAGTAGGACCAAACCTAAAAATGTATCAATGTGGACTTCCTAAAGAAATGGCGATTGAATTATTCAAGCCTTTCGTTATGAAAGAACTAGTTGAACGTGGTTTAGCACACAACATTAAGAGCGCGAAGCGTAAAATTGAACGTCTTCACAACGAAGTTTGGGATGTGCTAGAAGATGTAATTCGTGAGCATCCCGTTTTATTAAACCGTGCTCCGACTCTACACAGACTTGGTATCCAAGCGTTTGAACCGACATTAGTTGAAGGTCGTGCTATTCGTCTTCACCCATTAGTATGTACAGCTTATAACGCTGACTTCGATGGTGACCAAATGGCTGTTCACGTACCCCTATCTGCAGAAGCTCAAGCTGAAGCAAGATTATTAATGTTAGCGGCTCAAAACATCCTTAACCCGAAAGACGGAAAACCAGTTGTTACGCCTTCACAAGATATGGTATTAGGAAACTACTATCTAACTCTTGAACGTGCAGGTGCTCGCGGTGAAGGTTCTGTATTCTCTGGACCAAACGAAGTGTTAATCGCATACCAAACTGGTTATGTACATTTACACACTCGTATCGCTATAAAAGCAGGTTCATTAAACAACCAAACATTTACTGAAGAACAAAACAAAATGTTCCTAATTACAACTGTTGGTAAGGTAATTTTCAATGAAATTCTTCCTGAAACATTCCCTTACATTAATGAGCCAACAGCTTATAACTTAGAACAAAAAACTCCAGATAAATACTTTACAACGTTAAGGATTGACGAAGAGTTATTAAAAGAAGTTGAAGCAAGTGAAGGTTATAGTGCACTTTCTGAACAAGAAAAGATTGATGCACAACGCCAAGCAGTATTGAAAAAACACTTTGAAGAAGCTCCAATTATTAACCCATTCCGTAAAAAGTTCTTAGGAAGTATCATTGCAGAAGTGTTCAAACGTTTCCACATTACAGAAACGTCTAAAATGCTTGACCGCATGAAAGATCTAGGATTTAAATACTCTACAAAAGCCGGAATCACTGTTGGTGTTTCTGATATCGTAGTATTACCGAATAAAGGTGAAATTCTAGAAGAGGCTCAAAAGAAAGTAGACAAAGTAACTGTACAATTCCGTCGTGGTCTTATTACGGAAGAAGAACGTTACGATCGTGTAATTTCTAGTTGGTCTGCGGCAAAAGATGAAATTCAGTCAAAACTGATGGACTCTTTACCAAAAACAAACCCTATCTTCATGATGAGTGATTCAGGTGCTCGTGGTAATGCATCTAACTTTACTCAGCTTGCAGGTATGCGTGGACTTATGGCCAACCCAGCTGGTCGAATTATCGAACTTCCAATTAAATCTTCATTCCGTGAAGGTTTAACAGTATTAGAGTACTTCATCTCTACTCATGGTGCGCGTAAAGGATTGGCCGATACAGCATTAAAAACTGCTGACTCTGGTTACTTAACTCGTCGTTTAGTAGACGTTGCACAAGATGTTATCGTTCGTGAAGATGATTGTGGAACTGACCGTGGTTTAACAATCGGTGCTCTAAAAGAAGGTACTGAAATCATCGAAACATTAGAAGAACGTATTGTTGGTCGTCATACGAAGAAAACAATTCGTCATCCTGAAACGGGTGCGGTTCTTTTAGAGCGTGATGGACTAATTACTCAAGATGTTGCTCGTGAAATCGAAGATGCAGGTATTGATGAAGTTACAATTC
Source organism: Ureibacillus sp. MALMAid1270 (assembly GCF_049202975.1). NCBI lineage: Bacteria > Bacillati > Bacillota > Bacilli > Caryophanales > Caryophanaceae > Ureibacillus > Ureibacillus sp. MALMAid1270. The sequence continues at coordinate 145,673 of NZ_JBMIRP010000093.1, forward strand.
GTTCAGCATTCACATGTAATACAAAACATGGTGTATGTAAAAAATGTTATGGTATTAACTTGGCAACTGGTGAAGAAGTTGAAGTTGGGGAAGCAGTAGGTATTATTGCGGCTCAATCAATTGGTGAACCTGGTACACAGTTAACAATGCGTACGTTCCATACAGGTGGGGTTGCTGGTAACGATATCACTCAAGGTCTTCCACGTATTCAAGAGATCTTCGAAGCTCGTAATCCTAAAGGGCAAGCAGTTATCTCTGAGATTAAAGGTAATGTAATTGAGATTGATGAAATCCGTGAAGGCTTAAAAGAGATTACAATTCAAGGTGAAATTGAAACTCGTAAATATCAAGCACCATATAATGCACGTATTAAAGTACAAATTGGTGATTTTGTTAACCCGGGTCAAATTTTATCTGAAGGTTCTATTGATCCAAAACAACTTCTAAAAGTAAAAGATGTTGCAACAGTACAAGAGTACTTATTAAAAGAAGTTCAAAAAGTATACCGAATGCAAGGTGTAGAAATTGGAGACAAACATATCGAGGTTATGGTTCGCCAAATGCTTCGTAAAGTTCGCGTAATTGAAGCGGGCGATACAGAGTTATTACCTGGATCATTACTTGATATTCACCAATTTACAGAAGCGAACAAAGAAGTAATTCTTGCTGGTAAGGTTCCTGCAACTTGTCGCCCTGTAATCCTAGGTATTACTAAAGCTTCTCTTGAAACTGAATCATTCTTATCAGCTGCTTCATTCCAAGAAACTACTCGTGTATTAACTGATGCTGCAATTAAAGGTAAACGCGATGAACTTCTTGGTCTAAAAGAGAACGTAATTATCGGTAAGCTTGTTCCTGCAGGTACAGGTATGCAACGTTACCGTCAAATTCGTATTAAAGAAGATTCTTTAGAAGCACAAGAAGAGCTAACATCTGCTGAATAAAATACTTTAACTAACCACAACCTTATTACGGTTGTCGGACTAGATAAATTGGTTCCAAGGAGAAAAAATTCTCCTTGGAATTATATAAAAAATATTTGACAGTTTATTTTAGTAATGTTAATATACTTAAGGTTGATAGTTAACTGTCTGTACTTCGGAGGATATGCAAATGTCTTATGAAAAAGTCAAACAGGCTAGTAAAACAATCATAGGGACAAAACAAGCAATTAAAGCAATTAAAGTCGGCCAAGTAAGAGAACTTTTTGTTGCACTTGATGCAGAGTCCCGAATTACCGATCCAGTTATAATTCTTGCAAAAGAAGTCGGTGTGCCGGTAAATCTCGTCGAGTCAAAAAAAGAACTTGGCAAAGCTTGTGGTATTCATGTGGGTGCTGCAATAGTTGCTATTGCTCGATAATAGTTTTTGTGTTAGTTCACAAAGACTTTGTTTTTTACCCAAAAAATGAACCACCTGGATATGTGGAATTACATGAAAGAATGAAGGGAGGAAAAACCGATGCCTACAATTAACCAATTGGTACGTAAGCCTCGTAAATCAAAAATCACGAAATCAAATTCACCTGCGTTAAATAGAGGATATAACAGCTTCAAAAAATCTTTAACAAATGTTAAATCACCTCAAAAACGTGGAGTTTGTACACGTGTGGGTACAATGACACCTAAAAAACCAAACTCAGCATTACGTAAATATGCTCGTGTACGTTTAACAAACCAAATCGAAGTTACAGCTTACATTCCTGGTGAAGGTCACAACTTACAAGAACACAGCGTAGTATTAATCCGCGGTGGACGAGTAAAAGACTTACCAGGGGTACGTTACCATATCGTACGTGGTGCTCTTGATACTGCTGGTGTTAACAACCGTAAACAATCACGTTCTTTATACGGTACAAAACGTCCAAAAGAAAAAAAATAATCTAGCTTTCATATAGATAAATAGTCGAAAGGAGGAAAACACATGCCTCGTAAAGGTCCTGTTTCCAAACGTGACGTGTTACCAGATCCAATTTACAATTCAAAACTAGTAACTCGTTTAATCAATAAAATGATGATTGACGGTAAAAGAGGTACTTCTGAAAAAATCTTATACGGTGCGTTCCAACTAATAAAAGAACGTTCTGGTCAAGAGCCATTAGAAGTATTTGAAGCAGCATTAAACAACATTATGCCAGTTCTTGAAGTACGTGCTCGTCGTGTGGGTGGTTCTAACTACCAAGTACCAGTTGAAGTACGCCCAGAACGTCGTATTACTTTAGGTCTTCGTTACTTAGTTAACTACGCTCGTCTACGTGGAGAAAAAACAATGGAAGAGCGTTTAGCTAATGAAATTCTTGATGCTTCTAACAACACAGGTGCTTCAGTTAAGAAACGTGAAGATATGCACAAAATGGCAGAAGCAAACAAAGCATTCGCACATTACCGCTGGTAATTTAGACTATGTACTAGCTTCGTGCTAGTACTAGTTTAACATTGTTTTGTTTTCAAAATGATGTTAACAGCCTAAGCGATATTCAAAGATTTCGTAAAGAATGCAACTCGAGTAATCATTCTTTTGAAATATTGGATAAAATATGCTTAGGCATATTTACCATATAGTCTGAACCAATTTGGAAGGAGAAAATTTCCTATGAAACGCGAATTCTCACTTGAGAATACACGTAATATCGGAATTATGGCTCACATTGATGCTGGTAAAACAACAACAACTGAGCGTATCCTTTATTACACAGGTAAGATCCATAAAATCGGCGAAACTCACGAAGGTGCCTCTCAAATGGACTGGATGGAGCAAGAACAAGAACGTGGTATTACAATCACTTCTGCTGCTACAACAGCTCAATGGAAAGGCCACCGTGTTAACATCATTGATACACCAGGACACGTAGACTTCACAGTTGAAGTAGAACGTTCTCTACGTGTACTTGATGGTGCAGTAACAGTTCTTGATGCTCAATCAGGTGTTGAGCCACAAACTGAAACTGTATGGCGTCAAGCTACAACTTACGGAGTACCACGTATCGTATTCGTAAACAAAATGGATAAAATCGGTGCTGATTTCTTATATTCTGTAAGAACTTTACATGACCGTTTACAAGCTAATGCTCATCCAATTCAATTACCAATCGGTGCTGAAGATCAATTCGAAGCAATTATCGATTTAGTTGAAATGAATGCTGTCTTCTATGGTAACGACCTTGGTACTGATATCGAAGTTCGTGAAATTCCAGAAGAATATAAAGCACAAGCTGAAGAATACCGTGAAAAATTAATAGAAGCAGTAGCAGAACTTGATGAAGAATTAATGGAGAAATACTTCGCTGGTGAAGAAATCACTAAAGAAGAACTTAAAGCGGGTATCCGTAAAGCAACTCTATCAGTTCAATTCTATCCAGTAATCTGTGGTACTGCATTCAAAAACAAAGGTGTTCAATTAATGCTTGATGCAGTAATTGACTACTTACCAGCTCCAACTGATGTTGAAGCTATTAAAGGTATTAACGATAATGGCGAAGAAGTTGAAAAACACGCAAGCGATGATGAACCATTTGCTGCACTTGCTTTCAAAGTAATGACTGACCCTTATGTTGGTAAGTTAACATTCTTCCGTGTGTACTCTGGTGTATTAGAATCAGGTTCATACGTACAAAACTCAACAAAAGGTAAACGTGAACGTGTAGGTCGTATCCTTCAAATGCACGCAAACTCTCGTGAAGAAATTTCTAAAGTATTCGCTGGGGATATTGCTGCTGCTGTTGGTCTTAAAGATACTACAACTGGAGACACTCTATGTGACGAGAAACACCACGTTATTTTAGAGTCTATGGAATTCCCAGAACCAGTTATCTCTTTATCTGTTGAACCAAAATCAAAAGCTGACCAAGATAAAATGGGTCAAGCTTTACAAAAACTTCAAGAAGAAGATCCAACTTTCCGTGCACATACTGACCCAGAAACTGGACAAACAATCATTTCAGGTATGGGTGAGCTTCACCTTGATATCTTAGTTGATCGTATGAAACGTGAATTTAAAGTTGAATGTAACGTAGGTGCTCCACAAGTTTCTTACCGTGAAACTTTCCGTAGCTCTGCAGCCGTTCAAGGTAAATTCACTCGCCAATCTGGTGGACGTGGACAATATGGTGACGTTTGGATTGAATTCTCTCCAAACGAAGAAGGTAAAGGATTTGAGTTCGAAAACGCTATCGTTGGTGGGGTTGTTCCTCGTGAATACATTCCTGCAGTTGAAGCAGGTCTACGTGACGCTCTTGAACGCGGTGTAATTGCTGGTTACCCATTAATCGATATTAAAGCGAAACTATATGATGGTTCTTACCATGATGTAGACTCGAACGAAATGGCATTTAAAATTGCTGCTTCTATGGCACTTAAAGCTGCTGCATCTAAATGTAACCCAGTTCTTTTAGAGCCAGTTATGAAAGTTGAAGTAGTTATTCCTGAAGAATACCTTGGTGATATTATGGGTAACATCACTTCTCGCCGTGGACGTGTAGAAGGTATGGAAGCTCGTGGTAACGCACAAGTTGTTCGTGCAATGGTTCCACTTTCAGAAATGTTTGGTTATGCTACAACTTTACGTTCTGCAACACAAGGTCGTGGTGTATTCTCAATGGTATTCGATCACTATGAAGAAGTACCAAAATCAATTTCTGAAGAAATCATCAAAAAAAATAAAGGTGAATAATTATTATTTGAAATTTCACCTTGTATCAAGTATAAATAATTTGTAAGCTATGATTGTTTGGTAAGGAAATATTTTCTTGCCAAACGGTTATAACATAAAAAAATAATAAAACAGATTATAGGAGGCTATCTCTAATGGCTAAAGAAAAATTTGACCGTTCGAAAACGCATGCTAACATTGGTACAATCGGACACGTTGACCATGGTAAAACTACATTAACTGCTGCTATCGCTACAGTTCTTGCTAAAAAAATGGGTGGTACAGCTAAATCTTACGCTGATATCGACAACGCTCCAGAAGAAAAAGAGCGTGGAATCACAATCAATACTTCTCACGTAGAATATGAAACAGCTACTCGTCACTATGCACACGTTGACTGCCCAGGACACGCTGACTATGTTAAAAACATGATCACTGGTGCTGCTCAAATGGACGGCGGTATCTTAGTAGTATCTGCTGCTGACGGCCCAATGCCTCAAACTCGTGAGCACATCTTACTTTCTCGTCAAGTAGGTGTTCCTTACTTAGTAGTATTCTTAAACAAATGTGATATGGTAGACGACGAAGAATTATTAGAATTAGTTGAAATGGAAGTACGTGACCTTCTTTCTGAGTACAACTTCCCTGGAGACGAAATTCCTGTAATTAAAGGTTCTGCTCTTAAAGCTCTTGAAGGTGAACCAGAATGGGAAGAAAAAATCGTTGAATTAATGGACGCTGTTGATAGCTATATCCCAACTCCAGAACGTCAAACTGACAAACCATTCATGATGCCAGTAGAGGACGTATTCTCTATCACTGGTCGTGGTACAGTTGCTACTGGTCGTGTAGAACGCGGTCAAGTTAAAGTTGGTGACGTAGTAGAAATCATCGGTCTTGCTGAAGAAGCTAAATCTACAACTGTAACTGGTGTAGAAATGTTCCGAAAATTATTAGACTATGCTGAAGCTGGTGACAACATTGGTGCTCTTCTTCGTGGGGTTGCTCGTGAAGATATCCAACGTGGACAAGTATTAGCTAAACCAGGCTCAATCACTCCACACACTACTTTCAAAGCAGAAGTTTACGTATTATCAAAAGAAGAAGGTGGACGTCATACTCCATTCTTCTCTAACTACCGTCCTCAGTTCTACTTCCGTACAACTGACGTAACAGGTGTTATCAACTTACCAGAAGGCGTAGAAATGGTTATGCCTGGTGACAACATCGAAATGAACGTAGAATTAATCTCTCCAATCGCTCTTGAAGAAGGTACTAAATTCTCTATCCGTGAGGGTGGACGTACTGTAGGCGCTGGTGTAGTTGCTTCTATCCAAAAATAATTAATAAGCCTATAATGCTTATCAACTCCAACTCTAGGGGACGCCTTAGAGTTGGAGTTTTTTTGTTTTTTGTATCCCAACTGTCCATGTGTTTCACAGTGTATTTGGCAATTTATGTTACAATATGATTGATAAGAGGTGATAATTAATGGAAGAAAAAATTTTACTTATTGAAGATGATCAGTCCATTTTTGAAACGATACAGGAACGATTTCTACAATGGACGTTGCATGTAGTAAGACCAAATAGTTTTCAGAACGTGATGGATTCTTTTATTGAGGAGAAACCACATCTAGTAATTATTGATATTCAATTACCGGCATTCGATGGATTCCATTGGTGTCGTGAAATACGTACCATTTCAAAAGTTCCAATCATCTTCTTATCATCTCGAGATCATCCGATGGATATGGTAATGGCCATGCAAATGGGAGCAGATGATTTTGTACAAAAGCCATTTCATATGGAAGTCTTATTGGCAAAAGTACAAGCCTTATTACGTCGTACATACGATTATTCTGATGAACAGACAGAAATCGGCCGATGGAATAACGCTATCATAGATTATGCTAAGGGACTCATTAGTTTTGATCATCAATCTATTGAATTAACTAAAAATGAGTTATTTATATTGCGTATACTTCTGCAACATGTAGATCAGATTGTTTCTCGTGATGATTTAATGAGGAAATTATGGGATGATGAACGATTCGTAAATGATAATACATTATCTGTTAATGTGAACCGATTACGATCCAAACTAGAGGATATTGGACTTAAGGATGTTATTATTACAAAGAAGGGTCTAGGGTATATGGCTATAACAAAAAGAGGTGACAAATGATTACCTTATATATAAAAGAACGCCTTCCTTGGATTATTATTTTTATTATCATCATTTTATTTATAAACCTATTATTTTATTTGGATAATGGATTTTCTGGAATTTCCGTTGGATACTTTAATCTTATTGTTATTGGTTTGTTTGTCTGTTTCCTTATTTGGATGTATTTTAAAGAGAAAAATCAAATTAAAAATTTCCTAGGAAATATATCTGAGAATAATAATTATCATGAATTGAAGTTAGATAATTTGTCTCCTTACCAAATCTTTTATCTTGAAAGAATTATACAATTATTGAATCAAAGGGATTCATTAATCAATAAGATTAAAGTAAAGTCTCAAGAGGATTCTGAAGATGTTCTTGCTTGGGTTCATGAAATGAAAACACCTCTTACTGCTCTTAAACTAATGATTGAACAAATTGATGATTATAAGATGCGTCAAAAATTGGAGAAGGAATGGGCAAGGATTAATTACTTGCTTGACCAACAACTACATAATACAAGACTTGCAACAATTGAAAAGGATAATATGTATGAAACGGTAATCTTAAAATCCATTGTTCATAAAGAGATCAGAGAATTTCAATCTTGGTGTATGGAAAAGGGAATTGGATTTCAAATTGAGGGGCTTGATTGTGAAGTAGTTACAGACAGCAAATGGTTATCCTTTATTATTAGGCAAATTTTATCTAACGCTATTAAGTATAGTTACGAACATACAGAAGTTGAGATTTTTACCAAAAGAGACGTAAATGATCATATCTTATTACATGTTAAAGATAAGGGGGTTGGGATCCCTAAAGAAGATTTGCCTCGAATTTTCCAAAAATCTTTTACAGGTACAGTAGGTAGAGAATCTTTTCAATCGACTGGTATGGGATTGTATTTAGCTGAAAATGCGGCGGAGAAATTAGGTATTAAGATTTTAGTCCGTTCTATAGAAAAGGAAGGCACAATTGTCACACTCCAGTTTCCAAACAAAAATGAATATCACGAAATTGTTGGTAGATGACAAAATTGTCACCTACCGTTTTATTTTGTCATCTAAATCGAAGGAAGAACGAGATGAATAAGTCTAAAATAAAATTAGCAAAAACGTGAGGAGTGTATTTATGTCGGTATTAATAGGAAGAAAAATACGCAAAACATATGGAAAGAAATCAAATGCACAAGAAGTGTTAAAAGGGATAGATTTAGAAGTGAAAGAAGGAGAATTCGTTGGAATTATGGGACCTTCTGGATCTGGGAAAACAACGTTGCTAAACGTACTGTGCTCAATCGATTTTCCAACTGAAGGAATTGTTGAAATCAATGGGCAAAATTTAAGAGGGATGAAAGAAAAAGCGTTAGCTAATTTTAGACGAGAACAACTTGGTTTCATCTTTCAGGATTACAATCTACTCGATACATTAACGGTAAAAGAAAACATCTTATTGCCGTTATCGATTAGTAAGATTCCAAAAGTTTCAGCTGAAAATCGTTTGAAAGAAATAGTTGGGTTATTAGGTATTTCAGATATATTAAATAAATATCCAAATGAAATATCGGGTGGTCAAAAACAAAGAACATCAGCAGCACGTGCATTAATAGCAAATCCAACGTTAGTGTTTGCAGATGAACCAACTGGGGCATTAGATTCTAAATCTGCTTCGGCATTACTTACGAATTTGGAAAATATTAACCAGCAAAAATCCGTAACGATCATGATGGTAACTCATGATTCTGTAGCAGCTAGTTTCTGTTCTAGAGTGTTATTTTTAAAGGACGGCCAAATCTATACAGAATTATATCGTGGTGACAAAACACGAAATCAATTTTTCCAACAAATATTAAATACCCAGAGTGTACTTGGTGGTGATGGCTATGACGCTAGGTAAACTTGTTCTAAGAAGTATGCGAAAGAATGTAAAACATTATTATTTATATTTCTTCGCTCTTATATTTAGTGTTACGTTATGCTTCTCATTTACAACCCTTTATACAAATCCATCTGTAGTTGAGACTTTAGAAAAAAGCGGAACTGCAACTGCTGGATTTGAAGCAGTTACTTATGTTCTTTACTTTATTGTGACATTTTTTGTCTTATATGCGAATCACCTTTTTATGAAGAGAAGAAGTAAAGAAATTGGGTTATATCAATTGATTGGTATGACGAAAGGGTTAGTAGTTCGTTTAATTGCTCTAGAAAATGTTATTTTGTTCGTAATAGCAGTCGGTGTTGGAATGATTGTTGGGTTTTTAAGTTCAAGAATTTTTGCAATGATATTACTGCGAATAGTTGAACTTGAAGCAATTGTAGAGCTGACATTTTCATTTGAAGCATTAACACAATCAGTTATTATTTTTGCAATTTTATTGGCCGTTATCTTAATTCAAATGGTTTGGATGATCAATAGAGTTTCTCTACTATCATTATTTAATGCTTCAAAGAAAGCAGATGAACGCATTAAACAATTTAGTTTATTCAAAATGATCTTGGGGTTAGCTGGAATTGCCCTTGTGACTTATGGTTATTATCAGTCAACACAGTTGTTTAGTATTAAAGATCAATCTGCTGCTAATAACTTATTTATAACTATGTTACTTATTCTAGTGTACACAATATTAGGTACATTTCTGTTTTTCCGTTTCTCAGTCGCCTTTATTATGAATCTTATAAGAGCGAAAAAGAAAGGTCATTTAAATGTTGTTGATGTACTAGCAGTGACACCGATTATGCACCGTATGAAATCAAGCGCTAAATCGTTAACATTAATTACGACGTTAACTGCATTAGCGATCGGAATAGCAAGTCTATCTTATATTTCATATTATTCCTCGGAAACGAATGCAAGGCAGTCATCTCCTTATGATTATTTTATTATTAACAATCAAGGTATTGAATTTCTTGAGCAATTAACTGAAGAAGGTATTGAATATAAAAAGGAAACGTATCAAGTCTCTGAAGTACAACTTAATTTAAAAAATTTAGTCAGTGAAAAATTAAAAGATAGTCCATTTTTTAGTGAAGAAGCTCCAACAGCTGTTATTTCCATAAGTGATTTTCATAAAATAGTTCCTAACGTGTCCATTAATGAAGGGGAAGCTTTCATAACAAGTTATGAAAATGTATTATCTGAAGTTATGCCGTTGAATAAGGAAAAGGATATAGTTGTTAAATCAGGTGATCAAGAAATACCTTTATTCATAACAGATGTTCGTGAAGATTTCATATTATATAGTGCTGCAAACTTCGGAAGTCCAGTATTAGTAGTGACAGATGAAATGTTTGAACAAATAAGTTCAAATGGGGTTCTAAATACTCATACAGGGATTAATCTAATTGAAAAAGGGGATATGGAAAAAGCTGAAGTAATTTATAAAAGTTTAGCCGATGAAAGAGGAATTGAACTCGAGTATAAAGAGGGTTATCCATTTACACATACACCAAGTTCGTACGAAGAACTACGTAAACAAAATATTGTATCATTTGGGATGACAATTTTTGTATCAGCTTTCTTAGGTTTAGCGTTTTTACTTACAACAGGTAGTATCCTATACTTCAAGCAAATGGCAGAAGCAGAAGATGAGAAAGAATCATATACGACTTTAAGAAAAATAGGATATTCCACATCGGATATTATGAAAGGGATTTATGCTAAACAGCTATTTAGTTTTGGTGTACCTTTAATTATTGGATTATTGCATAGTTTCTTTGCTGTGAAATCTGGATGGTTTTTATTTGGCTCTGAATTTGAAGCGCCATTATTGATCATTATGAGTTTATACATCTTAATGTACGCAGTATTTGCAATACTTTCTATACAGTATTATAAGAAGGTTGTAAAAGGTTCTTTATAATAGAAGAAAGTCGTTATAATTTTTCGAAATAAGGGAAAATTATAACGACTTTTTATATCGTTGACTTTTATAGTATAAGAACTTATACTTTAACACGTTACTAATTTAGCAGACGAAAGTATGAGGTACATCATGAATGCAGTAATAATTGCCGTTATTAGTATGTTAGTATTAAGCTTACTACGAGTAAATGTAGTTCTGTCCTTAGTATTAGGGGCGGTTATTGGCGGTTTGTCAGGTGGAATGACATTAACCGAAACAATTGATGCGTTTCAAAATGGATTAGGCGGGGGAGCTCAAGTAGCTTTAAGCTATGGTTTATTAGGTGGCTTTGCTGTAGCTATATCTAAGACAGGAATTACTGAATTACTAATTAATAAAATTTTAAATATCGTCAATCAAAATGGTAAAACAGAAAAACAAGGTTTAGTTAAGGTCCTTATTTTCTTACTTTTATTAATGATGGCGATTTTCTCTCAAAACCTTATTCCGATTCATATCGCATTTATTCCATTATTAGTACCACCAATACTAAAGATATTAAATATGTTAAAAGTCGATCGCCGATTAATAGCATGTATATTAGCTTTTGGATTGATTACTCCATATATGTTCTTACCGTACGGGTTTGGGTTTATTTATCAAGAAATTATAGCGACTCAGATTGGACTAGCAGGTTTGCAGATTAATTTTGCGGATATTCCTAAAGCAATGGCAATGCCAGCGTTAGGGATGGTATTTGGCCTAGTATGCGCATTCTTCTTCTATCGAAAACCAAGAAAGTATAATGAAGTTGAATTACAAAAAGAACAAATCGAAGTTACGATTAAAACTAGAAATATCATTTTTACAATTCTCGCATTAGTTATAGCAGTTGTTGTTCAAATTAATACTGATTCAATGATTATGGCTGCACTTGTGGGGATATTAGTACTTTATATCACAGGAGCACTTAAATGGAGTGCCGCAGATGTAATCCTATCAGATGGTCTAAGGATGATGGCATTTATAGGATTTGTCATGATCGCAGCAAATGGTTTTTCTTCAGTGATTAATACAACAGGGCATGTGGAATTATTAGTTAAAGATACTCTAGCGATTCTAGATGGAAATGTAAGTTTAGCAGTTTTATTAATGCTTATCATTGGATTAGTTGTAACTATGGGAATTGGGTCTTCATTTGCAACAATCCCTATTATTGCAGCTATATTTGTTCCATTATCTCTTGAGTTGGGGTTAAGTACATTAGCGATTATTTCATTAATAGGAACAGCAGGAGCGCTGGGAGATGCTGGATCACCAGCTTCTGACTCAACGTTAGGTCCAACTGCCGGACTAAATGCGGATGGACAACATAATCATGTATGGGACACATGCGTACCAACATTTATTTTTTACAACATCCCACTAGTAGTTTTCGGTTGGATTGCAATTACATTTATGCTGTAATATTAAGAGTAGCTTTCTAGTTAATTACTAACTAGAAGCTATTTTTTTTATTTGTTATTACTCACACGCCTCAAATTACCAATTGAAAATATAGGGAAAACCATTGATTATCCGAGGTATATCTAATATACTGAGAGACGTCAAAACGATTATGATTTGAATAAAGACTCCAAAGATAATAATCTTCAACATTAATATTAAAAGTTATTAAAAATAAAGAATTTAGCAAAAATCCTTGCTTATTCTTTTTTTATTGTATATAATGTTGAATGTTGGTCTTTGACTGCGATGAAGCGGGAGGTTGCCGACACACCCGGCCGCTTTGCCATGGCGAGTGTGTGGGAAATTTCCGTGGAGAATGTCTAGAAAATAGGCGAAAAAGGAGGGAAAATAATGGCAAAACAAAAGATTCGTATTCGTTTAAAAGCGTATGATCACCGAGTGTTAGATCAATCTGCTGAGAAAATTGTGGAAACTGCTAAACGTTCAGGTGCAAGTGTATCAGGTCCGATCCCGTTACCAACTGAGAAGTCTGTGTACACAATTCTTCGTGCGGTTCACAAGTACAAAGATTCTCGTGAACAATTCGAAATGCGTACGCATAAACGTTTGATCGACATCATTAACCCAACACCACAAACTGTTGACGCGTTAATGAAACTTGACTTACCATCTGGCGTTGATATTGAAATCAAACTTTAATGGTAAAAACAAATAGAATTTTTTCAAATATTACAGGAGGTGTGACAAATGACTAAAGGAATCTTAGGTAGAAAAATCGGTATGACTCAAGTGTTCGCTGAAAACGGAGATTTAATTCCTGTAACAGTAATCGAAGCTAGTCCTAACGTTGTTCTTCAAAAGAAAACTGTTGAAACTGATGGCTACGAAGCAATCCAAGTTGGTTTCGAAGATAAGCGTGTTAAGCTTTCAAACAAACCAGAACAAGGTCATGTAGCAAAAGCGAATACTGCTCCTAAGCGCTTCATTCGTGAATTCCGTAACGTAAACGTTGCAGAATACGAAGTTGGTCAAGAAGTCAAAGTAGAAATTTTCGCTGCGGGCGATATCGTTGATGTAACAGGTGTAACTAAAGGTAAAGGTTTCCAAGGTGTAATTAAACGTCATGGACAATCTCGTGGACCAATGGCTCACGGTTCTCGTTACCACCGTCGTCCTGGTTCAATGGGTCCAGTAGCTCCGAACCGCGTATTCAAACAAAAAGCTTTACCTGGTCAAACTGGTGGAGAAGTAGTTACAATCCAAAACTTAGAAATCGTTAAAGTGGATGCAGAACGTAACTTACTACTAGTTAAAGGTAATGTTCCTGGTTCTAAAAAAGCATTAGTTACAGTGAAATCAGCTGTAAAAACTAAATAATTTTCTTGAAGAAAGGAGGAAACAGGAATGACAAAAGTATCTGTACTTAGTCAAACAGGTGCTTCAGTTGGTGAAATCGAATTAAACGATTCAATCTTCGGAATTGAGCCAAATGAAGCAGTATTATTCGACGCAGTAGTAGCTCAACGCGCTTCTCTACGTCAAGGTAATCATAAAGTAAAGAACCGCTCAGAAGTTGCTGGTGGTGGACGTAAACCATGGCGTCAAAAAGGAACTGGTCGTGCTCGTCAAGGATCTATCCGCTCTCCACAATGGCGTGGTGGTGGTACGGTATTCGGACCAACTCCAAGAAGCTACAGCTATAAATTACCGAAGAAAGTTCGCCGTTTAGCTCTTAAATCAGCTTTATCAGCTAAAGTTGGAGAACAAAACTTCCTAGTTCTTGATGCATTACAATTAGATGCACCAAAAACTAAAGACTTCAAAGCAATCTTAGGTAACTTAAACATTGCTAAAAAAGCATTATTCGTTACTGCTGAAGTAGATGAAAACGTAGCATTATCTGCTCGTAACATCCCTGGTGTAACTGTTTTAACAGCTTCTGGAATCAACGTTCTTGATCTATTAGGTCATGATAAAGTTGTATTCACAAAAGCTGCAGTAGAAAAAGTTGAGGAGGTGCTTGGATAATGGAAGCACGTGATGTACTAAAACGTCCGGTCATTACTGAGCGTTCTTCTGAGCTTATGGCTGAGAAAAAATATACTTTCGAAGTTGATGTTCGTGCGAACAAAACTGAAGTAAAAGACGCTGTTGAAGAAATCTTTGGAGTAAAAGTTGAGAAAGTAAACATCATGAACTACAAAGGTAAATACAAACGCGTTGGTAAATTCGGTGGTTACACTAACAAACGTCGTAAAGCGATTGTTAAATTAACTGCTGATTCAAAAGAAATTGAAATCTTCTAATTAGAAGATAATATAAGATCCGAAATGAAGAATTAAGAAGGAGGGAATACACATGGCGATTAAAAAGTATAAACCTACCTCAAATGGTCGTCGTAACATGACGGCACTTGACTTTGCGGAAATTACAACTAATAAGCCTGAAAAGTCTTTATTAGCACCAAAAAAACGCAAAGCTGGTCGTAATAACCAAGGTAAAATTACTGTTCGTCATAATGGTGGTGGTCACAAGCGTCAATACCGTATTATCGACTTTAAACGTGTGAAAGACGGCATTCCAGGACGCGTTGCTACTATCGAATATGATCCAAACCGCTCAGCTAACATTGCATTAATCAATTATGCTGATGGTGAAAAAGCTTACATCTTAGCTCCAAAAGGATTAGAAGTTGGTCAAACAATCGTATCTGGTCCAGAAGCTGATATTAAAGTAGGTAATGCATTACCACTTGCAAACATTCCGATGGGTACTACAATCCATAACATCGAACTTAAACCAGGTAAAGGTGGACAATTAGTACGTTCTGCTGGTACATCTGCTCAAGTACTTGGTCGTGAAGGTAAATATGTAATCGTTCGTTTACAATCTGGTGAAGTACGTTTAGTATTAGCTACTTGCCGTGCAACAATCGGTCAAGTTGGTAACGAACAACACGAATTAGTTCATATTGGTAAAGCAGGTCGTACACGCTGGTTAGGTAAACGCCCAACTGTACGTGGATCTGTAATGAACCCTAATGATCACCCACACGGTGGTGGTGAAGGACGTTCTCCAATCGGACGTAAATCTCCAATGACACCTTGGGGTAAACCGGCTCTTGGCCTTAAAACTCGTAAGAAAAAGAATAAAACTAATAAGTTAATTATTCGTGGTCGTAAAAAATAAAGTGATGAAACTACGGTTCGCTTGTCGTACCGTGGTGATGTCACGGAGGGAGGTTCCTAAATGGGTCGCAGCTTGAAAAAAGGACCTTTTGTCGATGATCATTTAATGAAAAAGGTCGAAGCACAAGAGAGTTCAGAGAAAAAACAAGTAATTAAAACTTGGTCTCGCCGTTCTACTATCTTCCCAAACTTCGTTGGTTTAACAATCGCGGTGTATGATGGACGCAAACATGTTCCTGTATACGTAACGGAAGATATGGTAGGTCACAAACTAGGCGAGTTCGCACCAACTCGTACTTATAAAGGTCACGGTGCGGATGACAAGAAAACAAGACGCTAATTTTGAGAGGAGGTAAATTCGAATGACACAAGCTAAAGCTATCGCTCGCACAGTGCGTATCGCTCCTCGTAAAGTTCGTCTAGTAGTAGACTTAATCCGAGGTAAGCAAGTAGGTGAAGCAGTTGCAATTTTACGTCATACTCCAAAAGCGGCGTCTCCAGTCGTTGAAAAAGTGTTAAAATCTGCAGTTGCAAACGCTGAGCATAACTATGAATTAGATGTAAATAACTTAGTTGTTTCTGAAATTTTTGTTGACGAAGGTCCAACATTAAAACGTTTCCGTCCACGTGCACAAGGACGCGCAAGCGCAATTAACAAACGCACAAGCCACATTACTGTAGTGGTATCTGAGAAGAAGGAGGGTTAATCCGTGGGTCAAAAAGTACATCCAATAGGATTACGAGTTGGTATTATTCGTGACTGGGAGTCAAAATGGTACGCTGAAAAAGACTATGCTGCTCTATTACACGAAGATATCAAAATTCGTAAATATATCGAGTCTGCTTTAAAAGAAGCTGCTGTTTCTAAAGTAGAAATCGAACGCGCTGCAAATCGTGTTAACATTACAATTCACACTGCGAAACCAGGTATGGTAATTGGTAAAGGCGGTCAAGAAGTAGAAAACTTACGTAAATACCTAAGCGATACAACTGGTAAACGTGTACACATTAATATTATTGAAATCAAAAAAGCTGATCTTGATGCTCGTTTAGTAGCAGAAAATATCGCTCGTCAACTTGAGAATCGCGTATCATTCCGCCGTGCTCAAAAACAAGCAATCCAACGCACAATCCGTGCTGGTGCAAAAGGAATTAAAACACAAGTATCTGGTCGTTTAGGTGGCGCTGATATCGCGCGTGCTGAACACTATAGCGAAGGAACTGTTCCACTTCATACTCTTCGTGCAGACATCGACTATGCTCACGCAGAAGCTGACACAACTTATGGTAAATTAGGTGTTAAAGTATGGATTTACCGTGGTGAGGTCCTTCCTACGAAGAAGAACTCTGTGGAAGGAGGCAAATAATTATGTTATTACCAAAACGCGTAAAATATCGTCGTGAACACCGTGGTAACATGCGTGGTGAAGCAAAAGGCGGTAAAGAAGTAACTTTTGGTGAATGGGGCCTACAAGCTCAAACAGCTAGTTGGATTACAAACCGTCAAATCGAAGCAGCACGTATTGCTATGACACGTTACATGAAACGTGGCGGTAAAGTATGGATCAAAATCTTCCCACATAAACCTTACACGAAAAAGCCTCTAGAGGTACGTATGGGTTCTGGTAAAGGTTCTCCAGAAGGTTGGGTAGCAGTAGTAAAACCAGGAAAAGTAATGTTTGAAGTTGCTGGGGTTTCTGAAGAGATCGCACGTGAAGCACTTCGTTTAGCATCACACAAACTTCCTGTTAAATGTAAAGTAGTTAAACGTCAAGAAACTGGTGGTGAATCTAATGAAAGCTAATGAAATCCGTGAACTTGCCACTTCTGAAATTGAATTAAAAGTGAAATCACTGAAAGAAGAGCTTTTCAACCTTCGCTTCCAATTGGCGACTGGTCAATTAGAAAACACAGCTCGCATCCGTGAGGTTCGTAAAGCGATAGCTCGCATGAAAACTGTGATTCGTGAAAGAGAAATCAGTGCAAATTAACTGATAAAGGAGGTTGTAAAGTATGACTGAGCGTAACCAACGCAAAGTTTACACAGGCCGTGTTGTTTCTGACAAAATGGATAAAACAATCACTGTTTTAGTTGAAACATACAAAAAACACAAATTATACGGTAAACGTGTAAAATACTCTAAAAAATTCAAAGCTCATGATGAATTAAACGAAGCGAAAATCGGTGATATCGTTCGTATCATGGAAACTCGCCCACTTTCAGCTACAAAACGTTTCCGTTTAGTGGAAATCGTAGAAAAAGCGGTTATTATTTAATAACATTTTCGGATTTTCAATTTCCGAAGGGAGGTAACCTAAATGATCCAACAAGAAAGTCGTATGAAAGTTGCTGACAACTCAGGTGCTCGTGAAGTATTAACGATCAAAGTACTTGGTGGTTCTGGACGTAAGACTGCAAACATTGGCGATATCGTCGTTTGTACAGTTAAGAAAGCAACACCAGGGGGCGTTGTCAAAAAAGGTGACGTTGTTAAGGCTGTTGTAGTTCGTACAAAATCTGGTGTTCGTCGTAAAGATGGTACTTATATCAAATTTGACGAAAACGCTTGTGTAATTATCAAAGATGATAAATCACCACGCGGAACTCGTATTTTCGGACCTGTTGCACGTGAATTACGTGATAGCAACTTCATGAAAATCGTTTCTCTAGCTCCAGAAGTTCTTTAATTGATGGATGCCATAGATATTAAATGAAAAATTTCGATTAAACTCGAAATGATCTCGGTAGTAATGCCAAGATAAATATGATTTACATGACAGTACCAATCAAGGAGGTGCGACACATAATGCATGTAAAAAAAGGCGACAAAGTAAAAGTTATTACTGGTAAAGACAAAGGTAAAGAAGGCGTTGTATTAGCAGCTTTCCCTAAAAATGACCGTGTTCTTGTTGAAGGTGTAAACATCGTTAAAAAACACGTAAAACCAAACCAGTTAAACCCACAAGGTGGTATTGTTAGCCAAGAAGCTGCAATCCACGTATCGAACGTAATGCTAATCGATCCTAAATCTGGCGAGCCGACTCGTGTAGGTTATAAAGTAGAAGATGGCAAGAAAGTTCGTGTTGCAAAAAAATCAGGTGCAGTAATCGACTAATAAGTAAAATGAGAAGGGAGGTACGAATATGAGCCGCCTAAAAGAAAAATATTTAAACGAAGTTTCTCCAGCTCTTATGAGCAAATTTAATTATAAATCTGTTATGCAAGTGCCAAAAGTTGAAAAAATCGTGATCAACATGGGTGTTGGTGACGCTGTTCAAAACTCAAAAGCACTTGACGCTGCTGTAGAAGAATTAACAATTATTACAGGTCAAAAACCAGTTGTAACTAAAGCGAAAAAGTCTATCGCTGGTTTCCGTTTACGTGAAGGAATGCCTATCGGTGCAAAAGTAACATTACGTGGTGACCGTATGTATGAATTCTTGGATAAATTAATCTCTATCGCACTTCCACGTGTACGTGACTTCCGCGGTGTTTCTAAAAAAGCATTCGATGGTCGTGGTAACTACACATTAGGTGTTAAAGAACAATTAATTTTCCCTGAAATCGATTACGATAAAGTTTCAAAAGTACGCGGTATGGACATCGTGATCGTAACGACTGCGAATTCTGATGAAGAAGCTCGCGAGTTATTGACACAATTCGGTATGCCGTTCCAAAAGTAATAAAACAAGGAGGGCGAGAACGTGGCTAAAAAATCAATGATCGTTAAACAACAACGTAAGCAAAAGTTTAAAGTTCAAGAATATACACGTTGTGAACGCTGTGGTCGTCCACATTCAGTGTACCGTAAATTTAAACTTTGCCGTATTTGTTTCCGTGAACTTGCATATAAGGGACAAATTCCAGGCGTTAAAAAAGCTAGCTGGTAATCCCCTAATTTGGGAAGGAGGTAAAAATATATGACAATGTCTGATCCAATTGCAGATATGCTTACTCGCATTCGTAATGCGAACATGGTACGTCACGAGAAATTAGAAGTTCCAGCTTCAAATTTAAAGAAACAAATCGCTGAAATTTTAAAGCGTGAAGGTTTCATCCGTGATGTAGAGTATGTTGAAGACAATAAACAAGGTATTATCCGTATCTTCTTAAAATACGGTAAAGATAATGAGCGTGTTATCACTGGTTTAAAACGTATTTCTAAACCTGGATTACGTGTTTACGCAAAAACAAACGAAGTACCAAAAGTATTAAACGGCTTAGGTATCGCTTTAGTATCAACTTCTCAAGGTGTATTAACTGATAAAGAAGCACGTGCTAAACAAGTTGGCGGAGAAATCTTAGCTTACATTTGGTAAGAAGCTATAAACGAACGGAGGTGCAACTAAATGTCTCGTGTAGGTAAAAAACCAATCGAGGTTCCTGCAGGAGTAACAGTTACGATCGCAGAAGATAATACTGTTACTGTAAAAGGACCAAAAGGCGAACTTACTCAATCTTTTAACAAAGATATTAAAATCGAACAAGAAGGTAACGTCATTACATTAACTCGTCCTTCTGAATCAAAAGAACATCGTACTATTCACGGTACAACTCGTGCATTACTAGCTAACATGGTAACTGGTGTATCTGAAGGATTTTCTCGTACTCTAGAACTTGTCGGTGTCGGATACCGTGCGCAATTACAAGGTAAAAAACTTGTATTAAACGTTGGATACTCTCACCCAGTAGAGTTCACACCTGAAGAAGGTTTAGAGATCGAAGTTCCTTCGAACACTAAAGTAACTATTAAAGGTATTAACAAAGAACGTGTTGGTGCATTAGCATCTAACATTCGTGACGTACGTCCACCAGAACCTTACAAAGGTAAAGGTATCCGTTACGAAGGTGAAGTTGTTCGTCGTAAAGAAGGTAAAACAGGTAAATAATGCTAGATAAGCGTTAGAAAGGAGTGACCTCAGTGATTACGAAACAAGATAAAAATCAAGTTCGTAAAAAACGTCATGCGCGTGTTCGTACAAAAATTTCGGGTACTGCAGAACGTCCTCGTTTAAATGTATTCCGTTCAAACAAGAACATCTATGCGCAACTTATTGATGATGTTGCAGGAACAACACTTGTAAGTGCATCTACTCAAGAAAAAGATTTTGAGGGTGCAGGTAACAATATTGAAGCTGCAGCTAAAATCGGTGAAATTATCGCTAAACGTGCTGTGGAAAAAAATATTACTGCTGTAGTATTTGACCGCGGTGGTTACTTATATCATGGACGTGTGAAAGCTTTAGCTGAAGCTGCACGTGAAAACGGCTTAGAATTTTAATAAGAAGGAGGGACATACTTCATGAGTCGAATTGACGCAAACAAACTAGAACTTGAAGAACGCGTAGTAACGATCAACCGCGTTGCTAAAGTTGTTAAAGGTGGACGTCGCTTCCGCTTCTCAGCATTAGTTGTTGTAGGAGATAAAAACGGCCATGTTGGTTTCGGTACTGGTAAAGCTCAAGAAGTTCCAGACGCAATCAAAAAGGCAGTTGAAGATGCGAAGAAAAACTTAATCGAAGTACCACGTGTTGGTGGAACTACTCCACACGAAGTACAAGGTCGCTTTGGCGCAGGTAAAATTTTAATTAAACCTGCATCTGCTGGTACAGGAGTTATCGCTGGTGGTCCAGTACGTGCCGTACTTGAACTTGCTGGTATTACTGATATTCTTTCAAAATCTCTAGGTTCAAACACACCTATTAATATGGTTCGTGCAACGATCGCAGGTTTAAATGAACTTAAACGCGCAGAAGAAGTTGCAAAACTTCGCGGTAAATCAGTGGAAGAATTATTAGGATAAGGGGGGGAATCAAAATGGCAAACAAACTAGAGATCACCCTTACTAAATCTGTTATTGGTGCGAAACCAGCTCAAAGAAAAATCGTTGAAGCTTTAGGTTTACGCAAAACTAATCAAACTGTTGAGCAAGCTGATAACGCTGCTATTCGCGGTATGTTAAACAAAGTAGCTCACTTAGTTACTGTAAAAGAAAATTAATAACCCTAAACAATGAACAAGGAGGTGCCACCCATATGAAACTTCATGAGTTAAAACCAGCGGTAGGTTCTCGTAAAGAGCGTAACCGTGTTGGTCGTGGTATCGGTTCTGGTAACGGTAAAACTGCAGGTAAAGGTCACAAAGGTCAAAACGCCCGTTCTGGCGGCGGCGTACGCCCTGGATTCGAAGGTGGTCAAAACCCACTTTTCCGTCGTTTACCTAAACGCGGCTTTACGAACATCAACCGTAAAGAATACGCTATCGTGAACATTGATACTTTAAATCGTTTTGAAGATGGCGTTGAAGTAACACCTGCATTATTAGTTGAAACTGGTGTCGTGAGTAATGAAAAAGCAGGCATTAAAGTTCTAGGTAATGGAACTCTTAATAAAAAGCTAACTGTAAAAGCTCACAAGTTCTCTGCATCAGCTAAAGAAGCTATCGAAAATGCTGGTGGAACAACAGAGGTGATTTAATGTTTCAAACAATCTCAAACTTCATGCGTGTTCGAGATATAAGAAATAAAATCATTTTCACCCTGATTATGCTTCTAATATTCCGTATTGGAACATTCATTCCAGTACCGAATGTTGACGCCAACGTATTACAAGTTGCCGATCAATTTAACTTAATCGGTTTCTTGAATACTTTTGGTGGTGGAGCATTGGCTAACTTCTCAATCTTTGCATTGGGAATTATGCCATACATTACAGCATCAATTATTGTTCAATTATTACAAATGGATGTTGTACCGAAGTTTGCTGAATGGTCTAAACAAGGTGACGTTGGTCGTCGTAAACTTGCACAGTTCACACGCTACTTCACAATCGTGTTAGCATTCTTACAAGCATTTGCAATGTCATTTGGTTTTAACCAAATGTATGGAGGACAATTAATTACTGATACAAGTATTATGTCTTACATTACAATTGCAATCGTGTTAACTGGTGGTACTGCATTCCTATTGTGGTTAGGTGAACAAATTACTGCACATGGTGTTGGTAACGGTATTTCAATCATTATCTTCGCCGGAATTGTTGCTGCAATTCCTACTGCAGTTAACCAAATCTATGCACAACAAATTGAAGGCGCTGGAGATCAACTGTTTATTCAGATCATCATCCTTGCACTTCTAGTTGTTATCCTTTTAGCAGTTGTTGTTGGGGTTATTTACGTTCAACAAGCGCTTCGTAAAATTCCAATTCAATATGCTAAACGTGTAGCGGGACGTTCTCCACAACTAGGTGGACAACAAACGCATTTACCTTTAAAAGTAAATGCTGCAGGGGTTATTCCGGTAATCTTTGCAATGGCATTTATCGTTACTCCTCAGACTTTGGTAATGTTTTTCGGACAAAACGATTTTACAACATTCATATCAAACACGTTTAACTATACAGAACCTGTTGGTATGATCATTTATGTTGCATTAATCGCTGCATTCACTTATTTCTATGCATTTATCCAAGTGAATCCTGAAAACTTAGCAGATAATCTGAAGAAACAAGGTGCATACATCCCTGGTATTCGTCCAGGTGGTGATACACAATCATACTTAACAAGAGTTTTATATCGTTTAACTTTTGTGGGTGCTTTATTCCTAATCGTGATTTCTGTATTACCGATCCTATTTATTAAATTCATGAACCTACCTGCCTCAGCGCAAATTGGTGGTACTAGTGTAATTATCGTAGTCGGTGTTGCATTAGAAACAATGAAACAACTAGAGTCACAATTAGTTAAACGTCACTATAAAGGCTTTATGAAATAATGTTGGTGAATAGGAAACTATTTTGTTTCCTACGCCAGCTGAATTAGGGGGAGCAAAACGTATGAATATCGTTTTAATGGGTCTGCCCGGTGCTGGCAAAGGTACTCAAGCAGATAAAATTGTTGAGAAGTACGCAATCCCTCATATTTCTACAGGCGATATGTTCCGTGCCGCTATAAAAGATGGCACAGAGTTAGGATTAAAAGCAAAATCGTTTATGGATCAAGGAGCACTTGTTCCTGATGAAGTAACGATTGGTATCGTTCGCGAACGACTTAGCCAAAAAGATTGTGAAAAAGGTTTCTTACTTGATGGATTCCCACGTACAGTACCACAAGCGGAAGCATTAGATAACATTCTTTCTGAGCTTGGTAAACAAATTGATCATACAATTAATATCCAAGTTGAAAAGGATGAACTTGTTGCTCGTTTAAGTGGACGTCGTATTTGTAAGGTTTGCGGTGCTTCGTACCATATCATTTTCAATCCTCCAAAAGAGGAAGGTAAATGTGATAAAGATGGTGGCGAATTATACACTCGTGCTGATGATAATCCTGAAACGGTTGCGAACCGTCTGGAAGTAAATATGAATCAAGCGCAACCTTTGCTAAACTATTATGAAGCAAAAGGTGTTTTAACGAATATTGATGGACAGCAAGACATTAATAAGGTCTTTGCTGATCTAGACGCTCTATTATTACAGGGCAGCCGCAGCTAATACCCGGCATTAGGCGAATATCAATTGCTTTTCGCGCGTGAACTGCGGTGCAACAAAAAACTAATGAGAGTTGCAAAAGCAAAATGTGCCCGGTATACACTTTATGAAGTGTAATGCTTATTTTAGATAGGATGACACTAATAAGTGTGTTAAGGGTTTCGTGGAAGCATCTGTGTAAACGGGTATGAATCTCTCATCCAAGACATTCCGGCTATCGTTAAACAATAAGGATAACAAAATTTCGATTTTGTTCTATCCGTGGATTGTGTGAAGCGAAACCAGACGAGCGTCTTTCGAACATCTCTCATACAATCCATGCATATGTTAATGGTGTTGCTTCTTTAGAAGAAAACAATTGGATGGTTTCTCTTAGTAGAGAATCGGAAAAGCGCATATAGAAGGGAGATAGGGTTGATGGCGAAAGACGATGTAATTGAAGTCGAAGGAACAGTAGTTGAGACTTTGCCAAACGCGATGTTTAAGGTAGAATTAGAAAATGGGCACACGGTTCTTGCGCACGTATCTGGAAAGATTCGTATGCATTTTATCAGAATTTTACCTGGAGATAAGGTTACTATCGAGTTATCTCCTTACGATTTAACTCGCGGTCGTATCACATACCGTTTTAAATAATCTTTTGCACTCCGGAATATTAAGGAGGTTGGGTTAGATGAAAGTGAGACCATCTGTGAAACCGATCTGCGAAAAATGTAAAGTAATTCGCCGACGCGGTAAAGTAATGGTAATCTGTGAAAATCCTAAACATAAACAAAAACAAGGATAATTAGAAGGAGGTGCACTAATATATGGCACGTATTGCTGGTGTTGACATTCCTCGCGACAAACGCGTTGTAATTTCATTAACATACATTTACGGTATTGGTAAAACAACTTCTCAAAAAGTTCTAGCAGCTGCTGGTGTATCAGAAGATACTCGCGTGCGCGATCTTACTGAAGATGAATTAAACCGTATCCGTGAACAATTAGATTCATACAAAACAGAAGGTGACTTACGTCGTGAAATTTCATTAAACATCAAACGTTTAATGGAAATCGGTTCATTCCGTGGTATCCGCCACCGTCGTGGTTTACCTGTTCGTGGTCAAAATACGAAAAATAATGCGCGTACGCGTAAAGGTCCTCGTAAAACTGTAGCGAACAAGAAAAAATAATAAGTAAAGGGGGTTCCTTTTAACATGGCTCGTAAACAACAAACACGTAAACGTCGTGTGAAAAAGAATATCGAATCTGGTATTGCTCACATCCGTTCTACATTTAACAATACAATTGTAACGATTACAGATATGCAAGGTAATGCAGTGTCTTGGTCTAGTGCTGGTGCACTTGGATTCAAAGGTTCACGTAAATCTACACCTTATGCTGCTCAAATGGCTGCAGAGGCTGCTGCAAAAGCATCCCTTGAACATGGTCTGAAAACGTTAGAAGTAACTGTTAAAGGTCCTGGTGCTGGTCGTGAAGCTGCAATTCGTGCTCTTCAAGCAGCAGGTCTAGAAGTAACTGCAATTAAAGATGTTACTCCAGTTCCACATAACGGTTGCCGTCCACCAAAACGTCGTCGTGTGTAATGGGTGCAACTCACAAATTTTGAGACATCATCTTTGTGCAAACCGAAAGAATGTGCAATTATAATAAGTATATGATGGTATGAACCTAATACATCCGATGTTTTGAAGGAGGGTAAATTGAATGATCGAAATTGAAAAACCAAAGATTGAAACAGTTGAGATCAGCGAAGATTTCAAACATGGTAAATTTGTTGTTGAACCGCTAGAACGCGGATATGGAAACACTTTGGGTAATTCTTTACGTCGTATCCTTCTGTCTTCGCTTCCAGGAGCTGCTGTTACAAGCATTCAAATTGATGGAGTACTACATGAATTCTCTACTGTTGAAGGTGTAGTTGAAGATGTAGCTTCTATTATTTTGAATATTAAAAAGCTTGCACTTAAAATCTACTCTGACGAAGAAAAAGTTATTGAGATTGACGTGAAAGGCGATGCAGTTGTTACAGCTGCTGACATAACACATGACAGTGACGTTGAAATTTTAAATCCAGATCTATATATTGCAACAATTGCTAAAAATGGTCATTTACGTATACGTATGTATGCACGTCGTGGCCGTGGTTATACTCCTGCTGATCAAAACAAACGTGAAGATCTTCCTATCGGCGTGATCCCGATCGACTCTATTTACACTCCAGTTTCACGCGTTAATTTTCAAGTAGAAAACACTCGTGTCGGACAAAATTCTGACTTCGACAAATTATCACTTGATGTGTGGACTGATGGAAGCATTGGTCCAAAAGAGGCGATTTCGCTTGGCGCAAAAATTTTAACTGAGCACCTTAATATCTTCGTTGGTTTAACGAATGAAGCACAAACGGCTGAAATCATGGTTGAAAAAGAAGAAGATCAAAAAGAGAAAGTTTTAGAGATGACGATCGAAGAACTAGACCTTTCTGTTCGTTCTTACAACTGTTTAAAACGCGCTGGTATCAATACGGTACTTGAGCTTGCGAATAAATCAGAAGATGACATGATGAAGGTTCGTAACCTTGGTCGTAAATCATTAGAAGAGGTAAAAGCGAAATTAGAAGAGCTTGGTTTAGGGTTACGTAAAGAAGACTAAGCACTACTTTCAAGTCTGAAGAACAAAAGAAGGAGGGAACATCTATGGGTTACAGAAAACTTGGTCGTACAAGTTCTCAACGTAAAGCGTTATTACGTGACTTAGCTACTGATTTAATCGTTAACGAACGCATTGAAACAACTGAAGCGCGTGCTAAAGAATTACGCTCTGTTGTTGAAAAAATGATTACTTTAGGTAAGCGTGGAGATTTACATGCTCGTCGTCAAGCTGCTGCATTCATCCGTCGTGAAGTTGCAACTACTACTGACGAAAACGGCAATGAAACATCTTCATTCGCATTACAAAAGTTATTTAACGATGTAGCACCACGTTACGCAGATCGTCAAGGTGGTTACACTCGTATCCTTAAAAAAGGTCCTCGTCGTGGTGACGGTGCACCTGTAGTAGTAATTGAATTAGTTTAATTCAGTTATTCTTTCATAGAGGGTATCCGGTTCACCCGTTGAGTCCGGCCCCTCTCTTTTTCAAATGATTTATACGACAATAAAATGGCATTGAGCGTTATAATGAGCGAGTCCTTTGTGACGGCGTCTCGTCTAGCTCTCCGCACCTCATTCATAAGTGCTTGGAAATGAGCAGCCAAGCTCTTAATTAAAAATGTAGTTAAAGCGCATTTCTCTGAATGAGGTGCGCGCTTTTTTATTCAATTGTATTTGGTATAGTTTTCCATTCTAGTAGATTCAATATTTCTTTTGTAAAAATGAATACATATGTAAAAATAAGATACGTTCCATTCTAGTATAGTTCTGCTGATTGATAACGTACCTTATTTTTGTATATGTAAATATTTATTCATCGACAATAAATGATAAGGTAGATATTATTAGCTGAGTAAGTTGAGAGGAGTATCTAGAAGTGAGTGAGATTCTGTCGTTTAATAATGTGAGTTTTTCATATACACCAGAAATTGAAGATGCACGTAAAGCAGTTCATGATGTTTCATTTTCAATAAATGAAGGTGAATGGATTTCAATAGTTGGTCATAACGGATCTGGTAAATCCACAATGGTAAAAATCATCTCTGGTCTGCTATTTCCCCAAGAGGGTGAAGTACGTGTTTTAAATAGTAAATTAACAGAAGAAAATCTATGGGAAACACGCACTCAGATTGGTATGGTCTTTCAAAATCCTGATAATCAGTTTGTTGGTGCAACCGTGCAAGACGATGTTGCCTTCGCTTTAGAGAATAATGGGGTACCTCATGAAGAGATGGTAAAGCGTGTTCACACATCACTTAAACAAGTGAAAATGGACTCTTTCTTAAATCATGAACCACATCATCTTTCAGGTGGTCAAAAGCAACGTGTTGCAATTGCTGGTGCTTTAGCTATGAGACCAAAAATTTTAATACTTGATGAAGCGACAGCAATGCTAGATCCACAAGGGCGTGCTGAAGTGCTGAACACTGTACGTGAATTGCGAGCAGAGACTAATTTAACCGTATTATCCATTACACATGATATTGAAGAAGCATTGTTAGCTGATCGAATTCTTTTTATGAATGACGGAAAGAAATACGCAGAGGGTTCACCTCATGAGATTTTCTCACTTGGAGATAAATTAGTTGAACTTGGTCTAGAGCTTCCATTTGCGATGAGAATGACGAACTTGTTAAAAACAAACGGTGTTCATTTAGTTGGAGAACATATGACAGAAGAAGAGTTGGTGAATGATATATGGACATCAAACTTCAACAAGTAAGCTTTGCCTATTCTATGGGCACACCATTTGAAAAGCATGCTTTATTTGATGTGGATTTAGAGATACCTTCGGGAACTTATCAAGCTGTAATAGGACATACTGGTTCCGGAAAATCTACGATATTACAACATTTTAATGGCTTACTAAAACCTTCTAAAGGTGAAGTACATATTGGTGAAAGAGTAATTGTGGCGGGAAAGAAAGCAAAGGAGTTAAAACCTATTCGTCAAAAGGTAGGGATTGTTTTTCAATTTCCTGAGCATCAATTATTCGAAGAAACTGTCTTAAAAGATATTAAGTTTGGTCCTATGAATTTTGGCGTGTCAGAAGAGGAAGCTGAGAGACGTGCTAGAGAGTTAATTGGACTTGTTGGGTTACCTGATTCCGTTCTTGAAAAGTCTCCATTTGACTTATCTGGTGGACAAATGAGACGTGTTGCCATTGCGGGAGTACTTGCGTTAGAACCGGAAGTCATTGTATTGGATGAACCAACTGCTGGACTTGATCCAAGAGGACAACGTGAAATAATGGATATGTTCTATACATTACATCGTGAACGTGGCCTCACGACGATTCTCGTAACTCATAGTATGGAGGATGCCGCAAAATATGCGGACAAGCTTGCTATCATGCATGAAGGCCGTTGTGTTTTAACTGGTACGCCAAGGGAAATTTTTGCTGACGCAAACATACTTGAACAGTATCGTTTAGAACTACCACGAATTGTTAAGTTTCAACAAAAAATGGAGAAGTTAATAGGTAAGAAGCTCTCTAAAATTTGTTTAACTGAAGAGGAATTAGCTAAAGAAATTGCTCGTGCAGTAAAAGGGGAGCGTGAAGAGTCATGATGGAAAAAATGATTTTTGGGCGATATATTCCTGGAGATTCTTTTGTTCATCGATTGGATCCACGCTCTAAACTAGTATTTGTTTTTGCTTTTATTATCATTGTTTTCATAGCAAATAATACAATTACCTACGCAATGTTATTTGCTTTTACGCTATTCATTATTTTGCTATCTCGTATACGTCTTTATTTTTTAGTTAATGGTTTAAAGCCTGTATTGATATTAATCGTCTTTACATTCTTGATTCATATCATTTTCACAAGAGACGGTAATATTGTATTAGATCTTGGCTTCTTAAAGGTTTATGAAGAGGGGATAAGACAAGGGATATACATTTCAGTTCGATTTGTTGTACTTGTTTTCATCACATCTATATTGACTTTAACAACATCACCAATCTCAATTACTGATGGAATCGAAGTTTTATTAAACCCATTAAAGAAAATAAAGCTACCTGTACATGAGCTTGCCCTAATGATGTCTATAGCACTTCGTTTTATCCCAACATTAATGGATGAAACTGATAAGATTATGAAAGCACAAATGGCTCGTGGATCTGATTTAAGTGCAGGTCCATTAAAGGATCGACTAAAAGCAGTCGTTCCATTATTAGTACCTCTGTTTGTTAGTGCATTTAAACGAGCAGAGGATTTAGCAACTGCTATGGAAGTAAGAGGCTATCGCGGTGGAGAAGGACGTACACGTTACCGAAAACTAAAATGGGATTGGCGAGATTCAATCAGTTTAATTGTACTGATTGTTTTAACTGCAGTATTAATCTTTTTACGTACTTAAGGGGTGATCTTGTTTGCGTCGTTTAAAAGCAACTATAAGTTACGATGGTACACATTTTTCAGGCTATCAAGTGCA
The DNA here is from genome assembly GCF_049202975.1 of Ureibacillus sp. MALMAid1270. Lineage (NCBI taxonomy): Bacteria > Bacillati > Bacillota > Bacilli > Caryophanales > Caryophanaceae > Ureibacillus > Ureibacillus sp. MALMAid1270. The sequence goes on from NZ_JBMIRP010000093.1 coordinate 175,569, forward strand.
ACCAGGCGAGCGAACAGTTCAACTAGAGATAGAAAATGTCTTAACTAAAATGCATAAAGGTGAAATGGTACGTATTACTGCAAGCGGTCGTACCGATTCTAAGGTACATGCAACAGGACAAGTCATTCACTTTGATACAAACCTAACTATACCACCAGACCGCTATCAGAAGGCTTTAAACGTCCAATTACCGAAGGATATTCGAGTATTACAAATAGAGGAAGTACCTTCTGATTTCCACGCCCGATTTAGTGTTATTGGAAAGAGATATCGCTATATTTGGAACTGTGATTCGGTTCAAAGTCCTTTTCGTAGACATTATTCGGTCGATACAAATGGTGTAAAACCAGATGTAGCAAAAATGATCGAAGCTGCTCAATACATTATCGGTACGCATGATTTTTCATGTTTCTGTGCAGCGAATACGTGTGTAGTGGATAAAGTCCGTACCGTACATTCTTTAAAACTGGAATGGCATGGCCAAGAATTACACATGGTCATAGAAGGAAACGGGTTTTTATATAACATGGTGAGAATCATTGCTGGTACTCTTTGGGAAGTTGGAATTGGAAAGCGTGAAGCAAGTAATTTAAAAGCAGTAATAGATTCTATGGACCGTGGAAATGCAGGTAAAACAGCTGCAGCACATGGTTTATATTTAGAGCAAGTATTTTATTAAAAAATAAAGTTAAAAAACAACACTACCAGGTGTTCATTTTCACTTGACTTACTATAAAAAATATTATAAGATGACATATGGTATTTTCATTACCAACCACGAATAAGCCCCGAATCTTATAAGTGATTATATAATGAAAAATAACGGTAATCGAATCGATTAGGAGGACATATAAATGCGTACAACATTCATGGCTAAAGGTCACGAAGTAGAGCGTAAATGGTTAGTAGTTGACGCAGAAGGCCAAACTCTTGGACGTTTAGCTTCTGAAGTAGCTTCAATCTTACGCGGTAAACATAAACCAACATTCACACCAAACGTTGACACAGGTGATCACGTAATCATCATCAATGCAGAAAAAATTCAATTAACAGGTAATAAATTAGAAGGTAAAATTTACTACCGTCACACTCAATTCGCTGGTGGTTTAAAACAACGTACAGCTGGCGAAATGAAAGAAAAATACCCACGTCAAATGCTTGAATTAGCAATTAAAGGCATGCTTCCTAAAAACTCTTTAGGTCGTCAAATGTTCTCTAAACTTCACGTTTACGCTGGAGCAGAACATCCACATGCAGCACAAAAACCAGAAGCATACGAGCTTCGCGGATAATTCATTAGAGGAGGATATACACTTGGCACAAGTTCAATATATCGGCACAGGTCGCCGTAAAAGCTCAGTAGCTCGCGTACGTTTAGTACCAGGCGAAGGCAAAATCGTTATCAACAACCGTAACATCGAAGACTACTTACCATTCGAAACTTTACACTTAATCATCAACCAACCATTAGAAGCAACTCAAACTAAAGGTAGCTATGATGTATTTGTAAACGTAAACGGTGGTGGATTCACTGGTCAAGCTGGTGCTATCCGTCACGGTATCGCTCGTGCGTTACTACAAGTTGACCCAGATTTCCGTCCAGCACTTAAATCTGCAGGTTTACTAACTCGTGACCCACGTATGAAAGAACGTAAAAAATACGGTCTTAAAGGTGCTCGTCGTGCGCCTCAGTTCTCAAAACGTTAATATTCTTATTCACGTTTTCAAACCCTTTCTCGAGAAAGGGTTTTTTTTCATGCAACAAAAAATATTATCAATATAGGTTAATAAAAAACTACGCCATAATTAATCATATGACGTAGTTTTTGCTGGTTTTTTACGAGGCTTCGGTTTGTGATACAAACCGAGTTCTTTTTTATCATTAACTAAAGATTTATAAAGCGAAAGCATCATTAAGATCATGATGAACGAAAACGGGAACGCTGCTATGATCAGTGCATTTTGCAGTGCTTGCAATCCACCACTATAGATTAGAACTAAAGCTACAATTGACTGAGCAACTCCCCAGGTTAATTTTATAGATGTTAGTGGATTGAGGGAGCCGTAAGTTGTTTGCATACCTAGTACAAAGGTTGCCGAATCTGCAGATGTAACAAAGAATATGCTAACTAATGCGATTGTAATGACAGACATGATTGTTGGCCAAGGTAACTCTTTAAAAATTGCAAACAATACTTCTTCCGTAGCAAGCTGTGTAATATCATAATTTACAGCTTTTTGAACCTCGATTCCAGTAGTACCGAACACTGCAAACCATAAAAAGCATACAAGCGTGGGAAGTAATAAAACGCCGATAACAAATTCTCGGATCGTTCTTCCTCTCGATACTCGAGCTATAAATATCCCAACAAATGGAGCCCAAGAAATCCACCATGCCCAATAAAAGATAGTCCAAGAATTAATCCAAGAACGGTTATCCTCATTTAGTGGAGCAATACGAAAACTCATTTGAACTATATTTTGTAAGTATCCGCCAAGAGAATCAGTAAACATATTAATAATGAGAAGTGTTGGTCCAATGATAAACATTAAAACTAACAAAACAACCGCAAATAACATATTTACATTACTTAAAATTTTAATACCCTTACCTAATCCAGTCGATGCGGAGAGAGTAAATAAAATTGTAACTATAATTACAATAATCAATTGAACTGTAAAATTACTCGGTATTCCAAATAAGAAAGATAGTCCTCCATTAATTTGCGTTGCACCAAAGCCTAATGTAGTTGCCACCCCTACAACAGTAGCTACAACAGCTAATACATCTATAACTGTTCCAAGGGTTCCTTCCATTGCCTTTTTCCCTAATATTGGTTTTAATGTAGCGGAAATAAGAGCTGGTTCTCCCTTTCGAAAATTGAAATAAGCTAATGCTAAAGCTACGATTGCGTATATAGCCCAAGCATGAATACCCCAATGGAAAAAGGTATACCGTAACGCTTCTTTTTGCGCTTCATCCGTTCCAGACTCAGCTAATGGAGGTGTCATGAAGTGAGAAAGTGGCTCTGCCGCTCCCCAAAATACAAGACCAATCCCCATACCTGCACTGAAGAGCATTGCAAACCAAGATGCTCTCGAAAATTCAGGTTTCTCATCAGGTTTTCCTAACTTGATGATTCCAATTGGGCTAAAAATAAGGAAAATACAAAAAACCACCAATACTGTAACTAAGATTAAGTAATACCATCCGAATGTAGAAGTAAGAAATACTTGTACTCTTGCTGTTACGGCTTCAAAATTCTTTGGTGCAACAACTCCGTACACGCAAGCAGCTAGTACAATCAATACTGAAATCCAAAATACGTTAGAGACCTTTTTCATCATGAATTCCTTTCTCGGTAGAAATTTTACTTTATCTATTTCATAAAAATAATTTACCTATGAAAGTATCTACTTATTTATTGGTTTATTCTTTCCCTAACTACATTTCTTTATGACTAAAGGAAAAATGAACCTATTAATTGATAAAAATAACTCTGGACATTTATTCCAAAAAGTACCAATACTTAGGTATTCTATCGAATTACCGATGATGTAAAAGGGGATGCAAAGCCGAACAACTATATTAAAGACGCAAATCAAATTCCATTAAATAAACCGAAAAAAGTTACAGTAGAATTAAATAGTCACGCATTCTCTAATCAGAACCGCTATGGTGGAAATCATTTTACTGCTGTATTATACACGGAAGATAATAATACGACCGATCTAAAGCTTTGGGAAAAAATCGTCTATCTTTTTACCTGCTGGAACATATTATTTAGAAATAGAAACAGATGTACACGAAAACATGAACTTAATTTATGAGTCAAAACATCAGATATTCTTACACCATATTTTGAATCAATCTCAGGATCAAAGGATTTAAATCATTTAAAAACGTCTCAGCAATTGTTCAATGGAGAGATATATGGAACTATTCAGAGCATGATTATTTTTTGGTTGATCATAAAGACGAAAATCCATTTGTTCTCTATACTTCTTCATAAATATTTAAGTCCTTTCTCGAAAGTGACATATATGTAACTTTAGTTTAAAAATGAGCGGAACAATTAATTCCGCCATTTAATTAGTAACTGAATGTTACAAGAGTGTCAATTTAATTGTTTTTGAACAATCCGTGACTTATTACATCTTTAATCATCTCTACCCATTCCGGAAGTGGAATATTATTTTGATTACGAATATTCACTGTTTCAAATATCATTCCCAAAATAAGATTGTTAGGGAGCTCTTCCTTGAATACGCTTTCCTTTTTGCCTAATTCAACAAACTGTTGTAGTGATGCAAACAAATCAATAATAATTTCACTTATTTTTTGTTTATTTGCTTTAATTTTATTATTAATAATTGGGATTTGCATTCCCATCGTTCTAATCTCATATAGGCTTAAATCTGAAAAAATCATATCAAAAAGCGCATCAAACTGCTCTTGAAATGTTTTCTTTTCACCGATCACTTTCATATCATTTAAAAACTTTTCTAGTTCATAAACCATATATTCACTAAGAAGTTCTTCTTTATTTTCATAGTATTTATAAATTGCTGCTCTCGATACATCAAGATAGCTTGCAAGCACAGTAAAAGTAAATCCATCGTAACCGTATTTAAGAAGTAGATGCTTTACTGCATGATATAATTCCTCATTTGTAAATTTTTTCTCACGTGCCAAGTTGTTCACCTCATTTTAATAATGAACTTTAATATGTAAAAATCAAGGATTTTTCTTAAATCTATTTCATTTTTAAGTGATCTTGTGATTACTAATTCTATATTATCTAATTATACAATTATTGGAAATATTAATATGAATAATAGTTTCTATTTCTATATTTAAATAAACGAAATTACATGTACACCACTTTTTTTTGTAAATAATAATCAAAAGGAGGGATTACGATGGCGCGTAGAAATCGAAATAAATTATTAGTTCCTGAAGCAAGAGAAGGACTTGACCAACTAAAAGCAAAAGTTGCGGGTACAAATGATCCTAATCAAGCCAAATTTGAAATAGCAAAAGAAATAGGTGTTCCATTAAATGAAGAATATAACGGAAAACTGACTTCTGAGCAAGCTGGTAAAGTAGGCGGTAGATTAGGTGGAAATATGGTCAAGGAACTTGTAAGAATGGCACAAGAAAATTTAAATAAAAATAGTTAATATAAGTGGGATCAAATGTAGCTGTTGCAGCTTAAGTATGTATAATATTTATCCAATCATTAGGGGCTGTCGTGGTACAATTGTTGCTGCTTATTTCATTGGAAAAATTTTAGGTTGGATAATGCCGCGTTATCAGAAATACTTGCTCAAATGGATTGAAAAAGAAAAAGAACAGGAATCTAAAGCTTAAGATGAAGTGAATATAAAAAATGTAACCAATTAATATCTATGTTTAGACTCTTCCGATTTATGGGAGATTCTTTTTTTAGACCGATTGTTTATACAGGATAAGTTTCCCCATACTGTAGTTGAGGTGGAATGATGACGATTGTACGATTAGGATACGTTGCAATGAGTATGGAATTGAAAAATGCATCACCATCAAATACCATGACATTTGTAGCATTTCAGAAATGTGAATATGTTTTTCAATTTCTTGAATGAAATAAAAGGAACCGTTCCTGAAATTCACTGTATGATCGAAGCAAAAAAGAAAGATGAAGCGCTATTTACCTTAATGGAGGAAATCCGTCACCGTGATGATGTTGTGATTATTGATGGATCTAGCTTTTCTTTAAAGTATAATGTGTGGAAATAAAGGGAAAAGGTGATAAGATTTCTAGTAAACCAAACAGAGAGGGGAAGTGATTTTGTGAAGAAGGTTTTCATTCTATCTTTTTTACTTTTACTTGTTTTAGCAGGTTGTAATCCCCCAGAGCCTGAAGTAATTGTACAAAATCCAGATTCTGATATCATTGAAGTTACTAAAATGAACGAAAGATTAGTTGTCATTGCTCAAAATTTAAATATCCCTTGGTCTATCGATAAGATAAACGATACATTTTATATAACGGAACGTACTGGTACAATTACAAAAATTGAAGGTGGTCAAGCAGTCAGACAGCAAGTAAAACTAGATAAACAACTTTCTAAAGCAGCTGAGGCGGGGCTAATGGGGTTTGCACTAGCACCTAATTTTACAAATTCCAATCGAGCATATGCGTACTACACTTATGAAGATCAAAATGGTCGATTTAACCGGATTGTTTCTTTAATTTTAGAAAACAATGTATGGGAAGAAGAGAGCGTCCTTCTTGATAAAATACCAAGTGGTAATGTTCACCACGGAGGGCGAATTAAAATCGGACCAGATGGAAAACTTTATGCAACAGCAGGCGATGCAGCTGAATCATCTTTGGCTCAAAACTTAAATTCACTATCTGGTAAGATTTTAAGATTAAATTTAGATGGGTCCATACCAGCTGATAATCCTTTTAAGAACTCTTATGTTTATAGTTATGGCCATCGTAATCCACAAGGGTTAACTTGGTCACCAGAAGGAACAATGTATGCAAGTGAACATGGAAATCGGGCTAATGATGAAATCAATAAAATAGAACAAGGGTTAAATTATGGTTGGCCAGTAATAGAAGGTACGGAAGGGCAAGAAGGAATGGTGTCACCGATCTTTACTTCCGGAAGAAACAATACTTGGGCTCCTTCCGGTATGGGCTACTATAACGGAAAGTTATATGTAGCTGCACTAAGAGGAAATGCGGTATTAGAATTTAATCTTGAAACTGGTGAGACAATGGAGTTTGTAACAGGGTTAGGTAGAGTTCGTGATGTATTCGTTGAAGGGGACACACTTTACTTTGTTACTAATAATACGGATGGTAGAGGAACCCCTCAACCGAATGATGACAAGCTATATAGTATATCGCTAAGAGAATAAACCCTTATAAGCATTAAAAAACCGAACTAATGGTTCGGTTTTTTGGTTCCATCTATGCTAATGAAGGGATGCAAAAGCTTTTACTAGACAAAATTTCGTGGAAGAAAGAAAAAGTGTCTAGTAAATCTTAAGATTCCCTAAAAACATGAACTAAAACCAATCCAACATCATTTCCCCATTAATGATGATGGTGATGATGATGTCCGCCTTGTTCCCCTTTAATCTGACAGAGGATGGATTCATCATGTTTATGCGCGGTTGTTTCTAGTTGGATAGTGACATGTTGAATACCGAGATGAATTAAATCATGTTCAATTTTTCTAAGCATATCTTCACTTTCTGCAATAGTCATTGTTGAGTCATTAACAACTGCATGACAAGAAAGTGCATTTAAGCCACTTGTAATACTCCAAATGTGTAAGTCATGAATTGTAATAATACCATCTGTCTTTTTAATGGTTGAAATCACTTCATCCATATTAACATTGTCAGGCGTACCTTCCATTAGAACGTTCACCGCAGATTTTGTAACATAAAAGCCACTGCGTAAAACAAGTGCTGCAACGATCACACTTGCTAGTGGGTCTGCCCAGCCAAATCCATAGAACATCATAAGTAAAGCCGCAATAATTGCCCCAACGGATCCGAGCATATCACTTAATACGTGCAAATATGCTCCACGCATATTTAAGTTTTCTTCAGTATCGCTACCTCGATGCATAATCCATGCAACAAGAATATTTACTAGAAGCCCAATCGAACTAATAATAAGCATACCTGTAGTCGCAACCTCAGGTGGATTAGCGAAGCGTTCAATGGCTTCATAGAAAATAAATGCAGCAATGAGCATTAGTGTAATGCCGTTTAAAACAGCCGCTAAAATTTCAAATCGTTTATATCCAAAAGTCTTTCGTTGATTGGCAGCTTTCTCACCTAATATAAAGGCAAAAAGTGCAATACCAAGTGCAACCGAATCACTTAACATATGACCTGCATCAGAAAGTAAAGCTAGACTATTGGTAATAAATCCTCCAATTGCTTCAACAATCATATAAGCAGTAATGATGATAAAAGAGATTAACAGCACTTTCTTATTTGCACCATGAGAGTGCTCATGGTGGTGATGGTTATGATGTGCACCCATGGGTATCCCCCATTTCTAATTTTTATTTCCCCTAACTAATAATGTGTAGCGTGGTCAATGGCTTGCTGAAGCAAGTTCATAATATGATCATCATCATTTGAGTAATAAAGTGTCGTACCTTCTCGTCTAAACTTCACCAGACGTAGGTTTTTTAAAAATCGTAGTTGATGTGATACAGAAGACTGACTAAGATTTAGCTTTTCAGCAATCTCATTCACCGAATGTTCTTCGGAGCATAGAAAGTTTAGAATACGAATTCTTGTTGGATCACTTAATGCTTTAAATGTTTGAGAAACAACAAATAATGTTTCCTCATCTAAATCGTTAGTATGTGCAGGTTGAACAATATCGTTCATTACCTTTTCTTGAGTCATAATCATCACCCTTATTTTTTCTTATATGAGCATATGTTCATATATCATTTATATGCAACATTCTAGAAATTGTCAATTGAAATTGGAAAAAATTAAGCACCTTTTCAAAGAATATGAAAAAGTGCTTAAAAGGTTTTATTTAAATGGATTTTTCCATTCCATTAAGACGCCATAATTTAGTGATTCTTCATCATCCAAATAATTTTCAACTACAGCAATAGGCATACGACCTGCACGAAGTAAAAATGAGATGACAGGGTCATGAATTTTTCCAGCAAGTACAGCCTCAACATATTCATTAGCCGTCATTTCATGAGCTACCTTATGATAGCCAGGCATTCGTCCGCCACCAAGTAAACGATCCAATCCTAACTGGATGACAATATGATACATGGATTGCATCATGATTTTGCCCAAACCTAAAGAGCGGTAGGCTGGTCGAACGCTAATATCCACTATATATAGAGTATTGCCATTAGGGTCATGATTCGTAATATAGCCATGGTCTGTTATTTCAGCCCAAGAGTGATTTGGATGTGTAGGATCAAAATTCACACACAATCCAGTTAATGAGCTCACAATCTTTCCGTCAATTTCAATACATAGTGCACCCTCGGGAAAAAGAGTCACGTGATTGTTTAACTGTTCTTTATTCCACCATAGTTCAGATGGGAAGGGTGGAGGGAAACATTCAGATTGAATCTCAATGAGTTCATCAAAATCCTTTGAGTCATAATTCCGTACAATAATTTGCACAGGCTTTCCGTTAGAGAAAAGTAACTGTTTACTTCGATACAAAGTAAAGCCTCCTTACTTCCAATCTGTATATAAATCAGTTCGTCGGTCTCTCCAAGTTGTTACAGATCCTTTTTCACGTACTTGATATAATAACTCCAAGTCTAAATCAGCTGTAACTAACATGTCGTTATTAATTTCCCCTTCAGCAAGTAACCCTTTTGGAGGGAATGGTACATCGTTAGGTGTAATAATAGCCGCTTGGCCGAAGTTCATGCGCATAAAGTCAACTGTTGGAAGAGAGCCAACTGTTCCTGTTAACACAACATAAACTTGGTTTTCAATGGCGCGGGCATGACTTGTATATCGAACACGGTGGAATCCATGTCGATCGTCTGTGCAGGAAGGACAGAAAATAACATCCGCTCCCTTTGCTTTTGCCATACGTACAATTTCAGGAAACTCAATATCGTAGCAAGTTAGAATTGCTATTCTACCTTTATCTGTATCAAAAACTTCTAATCCATCACCTTTGGACATGTTCCATTCATGTACTTCTGTTGGTGTAATATGAATTTTTGCTTGCGATTTAACAGTACCATTAGGGTAAAATAAATGAGCCGTGTTACGTAATTTACCTTCTACATTTACAACGTGTGTACCAGCAATAATATGTACATTATATTGCTTAGCAAAACGTGTAAAAGTTTCAATATATTGTTCTGTAAAAGACGGTAAATCATTTATGGTTAGAGCTTTCCCATCTGCTCCTTTAATAGACAATAGTTGTGTCGTGAAAAACTCAGGGAATAAAATAAATTCAGTTTCAAATTCAAGAGCAGCTCTTATATAATGTTCACATTGCTGTGCAAAATCATCGAAGCTCTCAATTGTGTGTAAATGATATTGCACTGCGGATACTCGAATTTTCATACAATACCTCCAACTTCTATTTATTACGTTATATAGTATCATAGAACATGTAGAATTTTGAAATATAATACTAATTAAGAGCAAGGAATCTTTTAGAGTGACAGAAACCTAAATTTTCTAATACCTAAAATATTGACCGGTTTGTATACGAACGTATACAATTAAGAAAATAAAGTGTATACATTTGTATACAACTCTCGTATCTCAAGGAGTAAAACATGCAATCAGCATTTAAACTCACAAAATATTTAAAATCATATATGCTATTTACTATTATTGCACCATTACTAATGGTATTGGAAGTAGCGATGGATTTGTTGCAACCAACAATTATGCGGTGTTATTGCTTCATTTATTACTTACTCTAGTCAGTTTTTACGACCAATTAGCCAATTATCGAACCTTTTCAATACTTTCCAATCGGCAATAGCAGGGGCAGAACGAGTATTTGAAATGATTGACGCGGAAGAAGAAGTAAAAGATGTTCCAAACGCCATTACTAAAGATAAATTCGAAGGTAATGTAGTCTTTCGTAATGTGAAATTCCAGTATAACGAAGATAAGAAAATACTTCTTAATATTTCATTTGAAGCGAAAGCCGGAGAAACAATTGCATTGGTAGGTTCAACGGGATCTGGTAAAACGACGATTATTCAATTGCTGAATCGATTTTATGATGTAACAAATGGAGAAATATTACTCGACGTGGAAAATGTTAAAAAATACAAGATGGAAAATCTGAGAGATCATATTGGTGTTGTCCTACAAGATACTTACTTGTTTTCTGGTACAGTAAGAGAGAATATCCGATATGGAAAATTAGATGCGACTGACGAAGAAGTAGAAGAAGCAGCTAAAATTGCTTATGCCCACAATTTTATTAAATATTTGCCTAAGAGGTATGAAACAGTCTTAGTGTCAGGTGGAACAAATTTAAGTCAAGGCCAACGACAATTAATTGCCATTGCTAGAGCGATTTTAGAAAATCCAGATCTATTAATTTTAGATGAAGCAACCTCTAGTGTAGATACAATGACAGAAATTCATATCCAAAAAGGACTTAATAATTTGATGAAAGGCAGAACAAACTTTGTCATTGCCCATCGATTAAAAACAATTGAGAATGCAGACAAAATTCTAGTAATTAAAGATGGTTCTATTATCGAACAAGGAAATCACGAAACATTGATGAAACAAAATGGGTTCTATACTAACTTGCAACACAATTACAACTTCAAGAATAACTTCATTGCTGTCCAACATTTTTAAGTTTGGACAGCAATTTTTTATAGTTCAAGATTTTTCGTATTGAAATTTTTTCTCTAAATGTATGAATATTTTTTCTATTATTTCATAATCAGAACTTTAGGAATACAAGCCTTCTTTCAAGCGTATAGTAGTGCAAAAGGTTGTAAAAGGCGGTGTACAAGTTTTGAAGCGATGGCTCGCACTAATTGTTATTTTACTAGTTTGTTTAGCAGTGGTTGTATATGAGACAAGCGCATCAGACAGAAAGTTCTTCTTACCTGAACCATTAGGTGGAGTGAAAATTGTTGTCGATGCGGGGCATGGTGGTGTTGATGGAGGTGCATCTTCTCAATCTGTAATTGAAAGTAAGATCACACTTGCAATTGCAAAAAAAGTTGAAAGTCAGTTAAAACGTATGGGTGCAGAAGTAGTTATGACAAGAACAACTGATGGTGACGTGTTGGACGAGCATGCTCCAAGTGAGGAATTTGCTACATTAAGAGAGCGTAAAAAACAAGATATCTTTTTACGTGAAGAAATCGTTAAATCGAACGAACCGGAAATTTTCATTACAATCCATGCAAATGCAATTCCTGAAGAAAAATGGCGCGGTGCACAAGTTTTCTACCACCAATCAGGACATCCGAATAGTGAACTGTTAGCAAAATCAGTTCAAGATTCTATTAAAAATACTTTGCAAAATACAGATCGTGAAGCTTTAGCCATTAAACAAATTTATTTATTGAAAAAGGCAGAGGTTCCAGCTGTATTAATCGAAACAGGATTCTTAAGTAATCCAGAAGAACGTGAACTTCTATCTGATGAAAGTTATCAAGAAAAAATGGCAAATGCCATTGTGAATGGTATTGAAAATTATGTAAATATTGACTTTGAATAATATTAAAAAACCATTCGCTTGTATATAAGTGAGTGGTTTTTTAATAATAAAAATGCATTTCCTGTTGAAATCGAAATCGTTTGAATCCGTTTTCAACTAACACTATGCTATACTAATATTAGAAAAAGTTATAGGGGTGTTAGACTTGATTAATGAACAAATAGTAAGAGAAGTACTAGGCAAGTTAGAAGATCCTTTTTTACATAAAACACTAGAAGAAACTAACGGAATTCTAAGTGTATCAATAAAAGAAGAAAAGAATCATGTTAGTGTTAAAGTTGCAATCGCTAAAACAAATACACCAGAGCAAATGCAATTACAGATGAAAGTAGTAGAAGTATTAAAAAAAGCTGGTGCAAAATCAGTTGGTATTCGTTTTGAAGAACTTGCTCCTGAAGTATTAGAAAGTTTCCGTGGTAAAGCAACAGTTGCTGAAGCTCATGACATTTTATCTCCTTTATCTACTGTACAAGTGATCGCCATTGCATCTGGTAAAGGTGGCGTAGGGAAATCTACAGTCTCTGTCAATTTAGCAGTGGCACTTTCTCGATTAGGAAAAAAAGTTGGATTAATCGATGCGGATATTTACGGATTCAGTGTTCCTGATATGATGGGCATTCAAGATATGCCAGTGGTAAAAGAAGATCGCATCTATCCTGTTGACCGTATGGGTGTAAAAGTAATCTCAATGGGATTCTTCGTTGAAAATAATGCACCTATTGTTTGGCGTGGACCAATGCTAGGGAAAGTATTAGATCAATTCTTCCGTGACGTTGAATGGGGCGATCTTGACTACTTATTATTAGACTTACCACCAGGTACAGGTGACGTAGCATTAGATATTCACCAAGCACTACCAACATCAAAAGAAATAATCGTTACTACTCCACATCCAACAGCTGCATTTGTTGCTGCTCGTGCTGGCGCTATGGCATTACAAACAAACCACGACATCCTTGGTGTTATCGAAAATATGGCTTGGTTTGAATCAAAACTAACTGGTGAAAAAGAATATGTATTCGGTAAAGGTGGAGGTCCAAAACTAGCTGACGAATTACGTACTGAGTTACTTGGACAAGTGCCACTAGGACAACCTGACTGGACAAAAGAAGACTTTGCACCATCTGTTTATGATGAAGAACATCCAACAGGAAAAATTTATTTAGAAATTGCACAAAAAGTAGTTAATCAATTAGAGAAATAATATAGAAAAAAGCGGATTGCAACTGAGCAATCCGCTTTTTTAGTGTTATTCTGTTAACTTCCTTCCTCTTCTTTACCGCTACCGCCGCCTGACTCTTCACCGCCACTACCGCCGGATCCGCCACCATCTTTACCACCGCCTGAAGATCCTTCTCCAGACTGTTTAATTAAATTTTGCCATTTTGTCTGTAATAGTGGGTCTTCAATCGTTTGCATGACAACTTCCTCCATTTGTTTACGTAAGGAGGTGCTTTTTAGTATCGTTTCTAATTGTTTTTGCATTTCGGGCTGCCCAAAAAATGTTGCCAAGTCTTCTTGAAATGTCGCATTTTTAATTAATTGAGTCATTATGTCTGTTTGTTGATCTTTCATACTTTTAGCAATTGCTTCTTTAAAAGCTGGATCTTCAAACTGCTTTTTCCAGAATTCTTGAGCATCTTCTGATAGTAAAGTGTCCTTAATTGCCGTTTCAACCTCAGTGTGTTCAAGCACAATTAATTCACGGATACTCGGGTCTTCTAAAAGCTGACGAAGAGCCTTTTTACCATCTTCAGTTTGGATGGAGTCAATCATTATTTTCTTTATTTCATCATATGACATTGTTGATCTTTGGCCACCATCAGAACAGCTCGCCAACAATAGAAATACAAATATGAATGGAAACAAACGTTTTAATTTCACTGTAATCAGTCCCTTCTTTTAAAGGCTCTCTTTCATTTATTGTTCACATTTTGGAACATAATATGTATGTGGTTTGTTACATGGATTAGCTTTTTTAATAAACGATTGATAAAATATATTAGGATTATTTAAAAAAAGGGGATTAAATTGTTGTGACTATACGAAACTGGATTAAATTTTTCCTTATGTGCGTAATAATCGGTGGCATTGTAACAGGTGTTGCTGGTATTTTTATTAGATGGAATTTTTTTCAACCATACTTAGCTGCTGGTGAAATTGGTGAATTTTTCGCAGCGTTTGGTTGGATGATCTTACTAGGTGTTACGATGAGCGTTATTGCACAGGCAGGATATTTTGCTTATCTAACATTGCATCAAGTAGGTGTTGGTGTTTTTAAAACGTTAACTTTATGGAATTGGGTACAGGTATTATTAATTGCCATTGTTATTTTTGATTTAATTGTTTTCCGATTTGCACCTGGTGCACAAAGCTTCCAAGATTGGTTATTCTACGGTGGTTTACTAGTCTTTTTAATCTTTGCAGCTATTGCAACTGCTGTAAAAAAGGTTCAATTAACAACGAAAAAGCACATTTTAGTTTCTTCTTTATTTTTCATGATTGTCGTTACATCATTAGAATGGATTATCGCACTAATGGGTCGACAAGGTAACATCGATACATATGTTGCATTGTTATTATTCCCACTTGTTGCGGTAAATGCATACCAGCTTTTAGCGTTACCAAAATATAATGCAAAATCTGATGAAGACCGTAAAAGACTTGAGGAAAGAAGAAAAGCGCGTAAGGTTGCAGTTCAACGAAAAGCAAAAGCATAAAATGAAAAGGGCTAGTACAATTTTGGTAATAATAATTGTACTAGCCCTATTTATTATTCAGGGAGTTTTTTTGTTTTGATCGAATATCCAAAGATATTTTCTTCAATGGACATGAATTTTTGAGAAATCAAAAATTTACTTAAAGCCTCGAAGTTTGGACTTGTTCCTTCATGCAATGGAATTGTGATAATGGCTCCTTTGTCATTTTTATAATCATCACTTTCTTGATAAATTACTGTTGGAGCTAAAGTGTTTATATGTTCATTAAAAATGATTTGTTTTAATTCAACTGTATAATTATAGTCAGAAGTCATAAACCAAAGTGGCTTATTTTGAAAATGCTTCTCGTAAATGGCAACATCTTTTATAAATAATTCCTTAGTATAGCCATTTGATTCTTCCCCACCTAGCAGGCCTATAGGGATATTCTTTTTCTTAATTACATCAATATACTTAGAAGAGCGATTAATCCAATCAGCGCTAGCCATTAATAATGGATATGGCTGCTTCAAATTTTCTAACCATTCTAGAAATCCATCATGTGAAAAGGTGACTTCTACTACGATAGACTGTCCATAATTTCCTTTAGAGATTACTACAGGTTCGTTAGTCATTTGAAAGACTGAAATAATTGAATCCCTCTGGGGAATTACAAACAAAACAAAAAGCAGAGCCACGGCAAATGTTATCACCATTTTACGAATCATTTACTTACTCCTTTTTATGGATTTTAAAATGCAAAAAGTTGTCCCATAAAAAACTTATGAAATTATGTTGACTTTCATGAATAAACGATGTTAATATAGAAAAGTCGCTGATAACAAAACGCGATGTTATGAAAAAAGTTGTTGACATCATAAATTGAAGATGTTAATATAGAAAAGTCGCCTACGAAACGGCGCAATTCATGAACCTTGAAAACTGAACAACAAAACGTTAATGAATTAAATGTTTCTTAATAGAAACACAATTTTGGACATCATAAAGATGCCAGCAAAAATTTGAGCTTTATCAAATTTTCTTTTATGGAGAGTTTGATCCTGGCTC
>NZ_JBMIRP010000094.1:0-21232 GCF_049202975.1 Ureibacillus sp. MALMAid1270
TGTGGTTATTTCATCGTTGCTTTAACCATATCAGAAATGGATTCTTTTTTCATTTATTTGATGCATGGACCATTTAGCTCAATACCTTGATAGATAAGCATTATTTGGTTATCAAAGATTTTTTATGAATAATTCAGGTTATAAAAACTTTTAAATAAATTTAATTTTAACAGTTTACAAGTGTTATATACAGGAGTACAATAAGCCCGTAATTAAGAAACCTAATAAAACCAAATCTCAACCATTGAGAACGGAGGACCCAATCTTTTGGGGTGTATTCTGTATTAGCAGAAGGGATGATATAGACTCTTTCGCCATCCTAACCCGTCAGCTAACTTCGTCGGCTAAAGCGAGGGAGGTCATAATAAAGACCGCCTTATTCAAGTATTGTTTTTGTTGTTAACCAGCAAAATGAATGCTTGTTTAAATCGGTCTTTTTACTTTTTAAAAAACAAGATCAACAAACCATTCTAGAATAAGAAGAATAATCGAGGGAAAAACATATTTAGTTTAATCATTCGATAATGTGTTTGGCTAAATATATACTTTTAACTTAATTCTAAGGAGAGAGTTATGAAAAATTTTAAAGAGGGCCTTAATCCATCAAAAATTCTTGTTATGGGCTTCGCCATTTTAATCCTAATAGGGGCTTTTTTATTGACTCTTCCTATAGCAACAGAGGATGGTAAAGGACTTCCATTCTTAGATGCATTATTTACCGCTACTTCTGCAACATGCGTTACAGGTCTAGTAGTTGTAGATACGGGTGATACATTTTCGATGTTTGGTGAAATAGTGATCTTATCACTTATTCAAATCGGTGGGTTAGGATTTATGACATTTGCAACCTTTTTATTTACTTTATTAGGTAAAAAAATCTCTTTAAAAGAAAGGATTGTATTAAAAGAAGCTTTTAATGCTACTTCGACTGCTGATATCGTTAAATTAGTAAAAAGAATATTAATTTTTACTGTAATAGCTGAGAGTATCGGAGGGATTATTTTATCTATTCGATTTTCATTTGATATGCCGACTAGTCAAGCAATTTATTTTGGTTTCTTCCATGCAATATCAAATTTTAATAATGCAGGCTTTGATTTGATGGGGGAATTTAGAAGTCTTACTGAATACGTTGATGATCCGTTCGTAGTAATAACTATTTGCTCTCTAATTATTTTGGGGGGCTTAGGTTTTGTTGTCATACAAGAACTATATGAATATCGTGAAACACGTAGAATTTCACTCCATACAAAAGTAGTATTGAGTACAACACTAACTCTAATCGTTGGAGCAGCGATGATAATTTTCCTTTTTGAGTATGGAAATGATAAAACGTTAGGGCCGCTTTCTTCTACAGGAAAAGCTCTTGGTGCCTTGTTCCATAGTGTAACACCAAGAACGGCTGGAGCTAATACATTACCAATGGGAGATTTGACTCATGCAACATTATTCCTAACGATTTTCCTAATGTTTATTGGGGGAGGTTCAGGATCAACTGCTGGTGGTATTAAGGTAACTACTTTTGCTGTTCTAATGGCAACTGCTAGTTCCCAACTTAAAGGAAAACAAGATGTGGTTTTATTTAAACGACGTATTGTCATAGAGAGTATTCTAAAGGCACTTACTGTTGCGATGAGTGGCATTATGATTGTTATAATTGTCACCTTTTTCTTAAGTATTACTGAACAAGGACATGATTTTATAATGTACCTGTTTGAAGCAACTTCGGCATTTGGTACTGTCGGACTTTCAATGGGATTAACACCAGAGCTTTCTCCAATTGGGCGGATTCTTATAATATTGACAATGTTCGTAGGTAGATTAGGGCCATTAACACTTGGATTTGCTATTTCTAAACGGCGTAAAAAAGAAGCTTTCCGTCATCCAAAAGGAAATATAATGATTGGTTAACTTATAAAGGGAAGGGATATAAAATGGCAATAAAACAATATGCTGTGATTGGTTTAGGAAGATTTGGAACTAGTATTGCTCGAAGATTACATGAAGCAGGGCAAGAAGTATTAGGAATTGATATAAATGAAGAAAGCGTAGAAGATGCGGATCGTTACGTAACCCATGCAGTGGTTGCCGATTCTACTGAAGAAAAGGCACTTACTTCGCTGGGGATAAGAAACTTTGATTGTGTAATTGTGGCGATTGGAGACGATATTCAATCAAGTATATTAACGGTTATGCTTTTAAAAAATTTGGGCATTCGAAAAATTATAGCGAAGGCAATGAGTAAACGACACGGGCAGGTGTTAGATGCAATAGGTGTTCATTGGATAATTTACCCTGAAAGAGATATGGGAGAACGAGTAGCGAATCAACTTCTTTCACCAAATATGCTGAACTATATAGAACTATCAAAAAAGTACAATATTGAGGAGATCATAGTTCCTTCTAAAATGGTTGGCAAAAATCTTAGGGAACTGGATGTCCGTGCTAAATATAATGTCAGTGTGATTGCTGTATTAAGAAATGATGATATTATTGTATCACCATCTCCTGATGAACTACTTCAAAAGGAAGATATACTGGTAACCATTGGAAATAGGAATGATTTAGCAAGGTTTTCTGGTTTATAAAAAAATCAATACTTTTCCAAAATGCAGAGTTTGTGAAGAATTGTACTTAAACTATCGAAGGCTTTAGTTGAATAACGATGTTCAACAATCGGATGCGATGTGGAGGCACCCTAGATATAGAAGTTAATCAATTTTTTTAATATAATAATAGTGATATTCGGATAACTGCATGTGCAGTTATCCGAATATCATTTAAGACACTATTGGCTAGCATGTGCGGCCTATGGTGTTTTTTTTATTACGACAAAAGGTATTTGATACTTCTTCAACAATCGTGCTCTCCATAGCAACGAGAAAACAGCCTTTTAAAAAGATAAACAGGCTCTTTTTCTTCATTCATATTCTTACAAATCCACATAATGCTCTTCTAGTGGATGTGAGCGGTAAATTCGCTTAGGATAGTTCAACCCTCCATCAACCCCAACAGCTCCGCATCCACATAGTTGAAAGTCATGTTCCGTTTTGGATTCGATAATCTCTTTGCAATGTTTACATTGAATTCGATATCTAATTAATTTCTTTTCCACGGTTCCATTACCCACCATTTTCTCTAAAAACTATGTATAAAAAGTTATTACTACTTAAAACAGATGCTTGTAAATAAAATTGATACGGGAATTTATTATTAATATACGTTTCTCATTCACACTTAGTCAAATACCTTTGCAATGTAACTCTCTTAACTAATCGTATACACATTTATAATTTAGTACGAAATCATTTCGTACTTTTTTTTAGTTTTATAAACATTACAATCATGATATGTCTTTTTATTAGCTAATTGCTATGAAGGAAAGTCAAAAGAAATTAGTTATAGAGGTGCAGCATCATATGTGAAAATAAATATAGCTAGTAAACTTACATAGCCACTCACTCAACTAATTACAAATAATGGTATAATATATTCTGAATATAATATATAAGTGAGGTGTTTATATGATTAATAAATTGAAAATAAAGAACTATAAATCTTATGAAGACTTTGAATTAAATTTAAATCCGGACTTAAATATCATCATTGGGGATAATGAGGCAGGAAAATCCACTCTATTAGAAGCTATAAATTTAGCTTTGACGGGTCAATTAAATAATAGGTTGCTCCAGAACGAATTAAGTCCATATTTGTTTAACATTAATAGTGTAAGAACGTATTTACAGCAATTAATAACAAACACACAAGCTGAACTACCTAAAATCATCGTTGAATTATATTTTGATAACCCAGACAACATATACAGTGAATTAAAAGGGACAAATAACTTATTAAGAATTGATACTCCAGGGGTATCTTTAAGTATTGAATTTGATTCAACATATCAAACTGAGTACGAAACTTATATTCAAGATGTAAGTACAATTAAAACGTTACCAATTGAATATTACAAAGTAGTTTGGCGATCTTTTGCTGGGAATAGCCTAACTTCAAGAAGTATACCTGCCAGATCAACACTAATTGATACATCCACTTCAAAATATCATAATGGTACAGATATATATCTGCACAAGATTTTAAATGACTCCTTAGAACCTTCACAACGCACAGAACTAGCCGTTCATTATAGAAAGCTAAAAGAAACGTTTTCAGAAAATCAATCCATCGCAACAATAAATGAAAGCTTAAATGAAAAAAAAGGAGATATTACGGATAAAAATTTAAATGTCTCAGTCGATATCTCGAGCAAAACTAACTGGGATAAAATTATTACTGCATATTTAGATGAGGTTCCTTTTGATTACATAGGGAAAGGGGAGCAGAATGCTATTAAAATGAAATTAGCATTAGAATCCAATACTGATTTAGAAGCCGTAGTCTTAATTGAAGAACCCGAAAATCATTTATCACTTTCAAATTTAAATAAATTATTAAATGTAATTAAAACTAAGAACGAAAATAAACAATTAATAATTACAACGCATAGTAGTTTTATTTTAAATAAATTGGATATTGGAAAGATGATTTTACTCTCTAATGAGAAGGAGATTACAAAGTTCAATGATCTTGAAGATGAAACAAGAGAGTTCTTTATGAGGCTGCCAGGTTATGATACGCTGCGTCTCGTATTAAGTCGTAAAGTTATTTTAGTAGAGGGACCATCTGAAGATTTAATTGTACAACGAGTGTATAAAGATTTATATGGCAAATTACCTTTAGAAAATGGTGTGGATATATTTTGTGTAGATGGTTTGTCATTTAAAAGGTTTATTGAGATATCCGTTAACCTTCAAAAAGAAATTACAATAATTACTGATAACGATGGTGACATTGATCAGAATATTCATAAGAAGTACGAAGAATATTCATCGAATGATTTAGTGAAAATTCACTATGGTATGGATGAAAATCTAAAAACACTTGAACCAAATATTGTTGATGTCAACAAACCCAATCTATCGATCCTTAAAGAAATTTTAGGTCATCCTGAATACACAGATGATCGTTTGATTGCGTATATGCTAAACAATAAAACAAAGTGTGCATTAAAGATATTTGAATCTAATAAAACTATTCAAATGCCAAGGTATATATTAAATGCAATTGAAGAATAAAGTTATTGTCGCAGCAGCTGGTTCCGGAAAAACAACGTATATAGTGAGAGAAGCCCTTAAAAATGCTCCCCAAAAGACTTTAATTGTTACATATACTAATAAGAATCGTGAAGAGATTGAGAAAAAAATTATAGAGTTAAATGGGTTTATACCAAATCATATTATGGTGAAAAGTTGGTATACATTTTTATTATCTGACTTAATAAGACCATATCAAAATTTCATTTATGAAAAACGTATAGAAGGTGTATATTTCCCTACAGGCCCTATTAATAGATTTGCAACGAAAACTAATATTAAGGCTTATTTTTTAAATGCAAAAAATGAAGTTAACAAGGATAGACTTTCTGAATTGGCAGAGCTAATTGCTCAAAAAAGTGAGTATAAGAGTATTACTCGTATTAGCGAATTATATGACTTTATTTATATAGATGAAGTACAAGATATGGCCGGCTATGATTTAGAAATATTTAATTTTTTAATGCATTCTACTATAAATGTATTATTTGTAGGTGATATTAGACAAGCAACTTATGCAACGAATAACACTAGTAAGAACAAGAAATACAAAGGTATAAAGATTATTGATTACTTTATGGAAAGAACAGATATTTGTGAGATAGATCAAAGTTTAAATATTAGCCATAGGTGCAATCAGATGATATGTGATTTTGCTGACAGCTTATTCGAGAGATTGGTTAATACGGTATCAACAAATGAAGAACGTAATGGACACGATGGCGTATTTATTGTTCATCCAAATGATGTGGAGGAATATATTCAAAAATATAATCCTCAATGTTTAAGATACGATGCCAAAACTGTCTTGCCAAGAGCAATTAATTTTGGAGATTCAAAAGGTTTAACATTTGAAAGGGTGCTTATAAAACCTACGGTTAAGATGGAGAAGTATTTGAGAACTGGGGAGTTAGATTTAGAAGAAACTACTTTAGCTAAATTTTATGTTGCTATAACAAGGGCGAAATATAGCGTTGGAATAATTAGTACTATTAAAAATGTTATGGTAAAAGGAGTTTGCGAATATAAGGAAGAAATCATTAAGAGATAATGACCGTTAGTTTGAAAGAAATTTTTGTGTGGGGGGGGAGAT
Organism: Ureibacillus sp. MALMAid1270; assembly: GCF_049202975.1. Lineage (NCBI taxonomy): Bacteria > Bacillati > Bacillota > Bacilli > Caryophanales > Caryophanaceae > Ureibacillus > Ureibacillus sp. MALMAid1270. The sequence continues at coordinate 6,247 of NZ_JBMIRP010000094.1, forward strand.
AGGTTGCTTAAAATCGAAATTGATACAGATAGATATACAGTAGGTGAGATAAAAGAATTCTTAATTGAAGTTATAGAATTTTTCGAACTCACAGCTTCAAATTTACCATTTGAAGAAGTATATGCGCCGGTATTTCCTCATCATATAAGACTAGATAACGACACCTGTAGAGAAATATTAAATACAATAAAATATAAAATTGAAGATAATTTCTATCATTATCTAAAAGGGATTGAAGAATATGTCCTTTATCATATATTGGATTTTGTATGGGAGGGAACAGAACATACTTTTGAAACAGAGACATTAACAATACCTACTTTAATAGATATCATATTTGAAGATATTGATTTTTTAGATATTGGAAGACTAGTAGAACTGTATCAGAAAAACCCTAAAATTGTAACGGACTTTTTTAATGTTGATTTAGAACAATATAAAGAGATAATGCCTCCAGATATTCTAGAAATTTATGTTAGCGTAAAACAAAAGCCTAAACAACAAAGGGAAACCTTAACGATAGAAGATTTGATAGATGCAACTCTACAACTCTTAAATAAATTTCAACAGTTAATTAGATATAAAAAATGGAATACTTTTATTGAGGTAGGACAAGAAAAAGAATTACAAACATTATTTTTGCCAATAGCGGAGGAGCATTTTAAAAATCTAGATGTGACAGTAATACCAGAGGGAGAAACGGGTAGAGGGACTGTAGATTTTTGTATAACAAAGGGGTATAGACTCAGGGTATTTGTCGAGTTTAAATTAAGTAGTCATAATAGTTTTCAAAATGGTATTAAGTATCAATTAATTACATATCTTCTAGCACAAGAATGTAAATATGGAATCTTTGTTTTATTTGCTTTAGATACTCAAAGCTTAGAGAGAGAAACAGAGTTGATAGAGTTAGCTAAAGAGATTAATAAATTGTACAACAAACAAATCCAAGTGAAAGTAATTGATGCGAGAAAGAACTTGAAATCTGCTTCTAAAATAAAAGAATTTAATGATATTTAAAATTATGTATATATTAAATCATATACAAAATAATTAGGTGATTCTACTACATCATTTATTTTAAATTGTCTACGCCCAACACTCACCACATTGTGAAGCGGTCGCGTGGCTGGAGTTAGCATAATGATTTACGAACGAATTTCTATTAGAGGAGTTCGTTCTTTTTTGATATAGAGTAAATGTTTATGTTCAAAGTACCTCTTGATTTTTTGTTTAAATAGTTGATCCACCGGCAGGAAGTAACGTAATAAAATATAAAGACGCTAAATTTATCAGCTAGACATTTTGAGTTTTGCAAACCGGCTACAGTAAAAGGAGTATTACAACAATCATTAGCATAATAAACACCTTTGCAATCCGCAGAGGTCGTTTTTTTTAATCCATTAACTTTTCAAATAATAGATGAATCATTTCTTCTGTTGGTGTTTCACCTGATTTCACATATTTAGTGGACATTCCATACAACGAACTGCTCAGCATTATGCTTTGTAAATCCACTTTTTCAAATGGTCAATCTGGGTGCTTTTCCCTTAAAAAATCTCTAAAAATAAGTGCAAGCTCCTCTTTAACGATTGCTTCAATTTTCGGTGTAAAAGCCTCTTAAACATATGTATGATTTTGTTACAAAAAAATAGATGAAGTACGAAAAAAAGTTCTGGATTTAAAAAGAATAGAACATATGCTTATAAACCTACAGGATTGTTGCCCTGATGAAAAGTCTTTATATGAATGTCCTATTATAGAAACTTTAATGATAAATAATCGGTAAAGGTGGGGGAAATATGGATTGTTGTAGTAGCAACCATAAAGAAGTAAGAATTGAAAATGATGGTGTTTGTCCTTCCTGTAAAAATAAAGGAAAAAGTCTAAAGCTAATTACACTAAGATCAATGCTTGTACCGTCTGCATTAGAAACTTTAAATGCCAATGTAAATCACTATTTCTGTTCATATCAAGAGTGTGATGTAGTTTATTTTGATGCTGAAAATAAGAATTATCTTACTTCTGATATAAAGGTAGTAGTACATCAAAAAGATGATGATGTAACAACTCCTATATGCTATTGCTTTGACTGGACAAAAGAAAAAATTGAGAAGTATGTAATACAAGAACTTTCTCCTAATCCAATTGAACACATACAAGAAAACATAAAGGAAAATCGATGTGGGTGTGAGGTAAATAATCCGCAAGGTAGCTGTTGTTTAGGAAATGTTACTAAGTTTATTAGACAATTATTATAGGAGGGCTTTATGGATTATTGCGAAAACATTAGAGAAATGATTGGAAATGCACCACTGATAATAGTACGGCCAAGTGTTGCTATTATTAATAATAGGGGAGAAATATTACTAAGTAGATATTCTGGCGCAACTTGGGGGATCCCTGGCGGAATATTGCAATTAAATGAGTCAGTAGAAGATTGTATTAAAAGAAATGTAAAAGATGGTATTGGGATAAAAATAAATGATTTAAAATTATTTGGTGTTTATTCAGGTAAAGAGTTATTTACAAATCCAGAGGAAGGTGAAGATGAATATCATACAGTTGCAATAGGATATTTATGTACTGACTTTGAAGGAGAATTAAGGCCTAATGAAAATATTGAGGCTGAGTATTTTAAATTAGAACAATTACCTGAAGAAATCGACCCTTTTATTAAGAGTAAGTTAGTTGTGTTGAAAGGTATTTTATAAAAATTAACTTCTCTAACTCAACAAAAGAAGGCGTTTCTGAAATAAGCAGGAACGCATTTTCACTAAAGGGGTAGAATCGTTCAACAAGTAAACTTTTATGTAAAAAGAGATGTCTCTTATTCAGAAACATCTCATCACGTTTTATCCTTTAAATTTTAACAATCTAATTGAATTTAAAATAACAATTAAAGCAGCGCCTGTATCACTTAATACGGCCATCCAAAGTGTAAGGAATCCAGGGAAAATTAAGACCAGGGCAGCGACTTTAATAATAATCGAAAACCATATATTTTGTTTAATGATTCTTAATGCTTTTCTACTTAACTTCATTGTATGTGGTAGTTTTTCAAGATTATCAGCCATTAACACGATATCTGCTGTCTCCATTGCAGTATCAGTTCCAGCACCACCCATGGCAATACCTAAATCAGCAGTTGCGAGTGCAGGAGCATCATTAATCCCGTCTCCAACCATTGCTACTTTATGACCTTCAGTTTGTAATTGCTTAACCGCATCTACTTTATCCTCTGGTAATAATTCTGCAAAATAACGATTAACATTTGCTTGTGATGCGATTAATTTTGCTGTTCCTTCATTATCTCCAGTCAACATGACCGTTTGCTTAACGCCACTTTGTTTTAATGAGTTTAAGGCGGATGCTGATGTTTCACGGATTGTATCAGAAACTGCAATGATTCCAATAATCCCTTGCTGCGACCCAATGATCACAACAGACTTACCTTTACTTTGTATTCCTTGAACATGTTCAATCACATTTTCAAATGAAACTTGGAGATCCTCGAATAATTTTAGATTTCCAGCGTAATAAATCTCTTCTTGAATCGTCGCTTGAACGCCTTTTCCTACGATACTCTTAAATGAATCACCATTTTTTGGTCTGATTCCTTTTTCATTCGCATAATTCACGATTGCTTGAGCTATAGGATGTGTTGAATACTCTTCTAGAGTAAGTGCAATTGAAAGTAAATCTTCTTCTGATTTGTTGAAAGTTTTAATTTCTGTTACTTTCGGTTTTCCTTCAGTTAACGTACCAGTTTTATCGAATGCGATGGCAGTAATTGCACCTGCTTTTTCTAGGAATGTTCCACCTTTAATTAAGACACCATTTTTGGCAGCATTCCCAATTGCTGAAACGATGGCAACTGGAGTAGAAATTACTAAAGCGCAAGGACAAGCAACGACGAGTAGTTCCAACCCTTTATAGAGCCACTCATCCCAAGTACCAAAATTAAATAGGGGTGGTACTACAATCATGACTAATGCCACAATGAATACAATCGGTGTATAGATACTTGCAAATTTATCGACAAAGGCTTCAGTTGGTGCCTTTTTCTCTTGAGCATCTTCGACTAATTGAATTATTTTTGAGATCGTTGTATCTTCAACTAACTTCGTTACCTTAATATCAAGGGAACCATGTTCGTTAATTGTTCCTGCATATACAGAATCGCCAATGGTTTTATCGACAGGAATGGATTCACCTGTAATTGGTGCTTGGTTAATACTAGATTCTCCAAGAACGACTTCACCATCAAGTGGGATTTTTTCGCCAGGTTTCACTACAATAATGTCACCAACGCTAATTTCTTCAACTGATACTTTTGAAATTTCAGTTCCAACTTTAACCCAAGCTTCAGCAGGAGCAAGGTCCATCAAATTACGAATTGAGTTACGAGTACGTTCAATTGATCGATTTTGAAGGTAGTTGCCTATTGCAAATAACCAGACAACAGTTGCCCCTTCAAACCATTCCCCGATAATAGTAGCGCCAATTGCTGCTGCAGACATGAGTACGTTCATGTCCAACGAACGACTTTTAATTGCATAGAAAGCACTTCTAACAGGCTTAGCCCCACTAATTACCATTGCGATGGCGTATAGAATGGTTGACATTAATGGAGGTAGTCCAGTAAATGATCCAATAAAACCAAAAGCCAATAATACACCAGACAAAATTACAAAAGTATTGTCATTAATTTTTTTGCCTTTTTGTTCCGATGGTTGCGGCTGGCTCTTTCCAACTAATGAAGCTTGATAACCAATCTTTGAAACTTCTGAAATAATTTCTTGAACGCTATTTGAATGTTCCACTTTCATTTTTCCTGTAGAGAAGTTGACGTTAACACTTTTAACCGCTGGAAGGGAATTTAAGTGATTTTCGATGCTTTTTGCACAACTACTGCAGTCCATTCCGACGATATTAAATGTCTTTATAGTACCTTTTTGATTTAATGGTTCTGCGGAATAGCCAAGCTTTTTTATTTCCGTTTCAATTGGAAGTAATGCTTCGGCACTGGTTGCTGAAACCTGCATTTTTCCTGTACTAAAATTCGCCTTCACTTCCACTATATCTTTTAGTTTGCTTAACCCTTTTTCAATGGTTAATGCACATGCACTGCAATCCATGCCTTGGACTCGGTAGGACATTTTTTCTACAGGAAGTGAAGAGGTCGAAACGGACTGAGTTATCTTTAGTTCAGGTTCACTTAAACAACAACTCACCTCTTTCGATGTATGACTACAACTACTAGAGTTTTCATTATCTGGTTCAGCCGGTGACTGGCTACAACAACTGGCTTCTTCGTCATCTTCTGTTTCTATTGAACTCTTACTGTTACAACAACTTGTTTGTTCTTGGGTCACAATTGGTTTTGATGTATTGCCAGTGTCACTTGAGCAACAATTTGATTTTGCTTGATTTGTATTTGTTTTAACAGTAGAACTGCAACAGCTAGTTTCTACTGTATTTGATATGTTTTTAGAGCTACAACATTCCTTAGCCAATATAATCTCCCCCTAAACTATATGATTTTCACAACATGCTACGTCATTTTCTACATCTTCAAGAACAACATCAAACATGGTTAATAAATCTCTAATATGTTGATTTCGTAAGCTATAGTAGATGTATTTTCCTTCATTTCGACCCACAATGATTCCACAGCCTTTTAAACAAGCAAGATGTTGTGAAATGTTTGACTGATTCCCTTTAATTTCTTCTATAATCTGAGACACCGTTTTTTCCTTATCTTTGATACATTCAAGAATTTGAATTCTTGTTTTGTTAGAAAACCCATGAATTAACTTCACTTTCATATCAACATCCATTGTTTGCATAAAATCCCTCCAACATATTAGTAAAAACGAATACGTTATGTTATTATCATATTAGCTTTTTCTAATATGTGTGTCAAATTTCGATTTAACAGGTGTTGTATTCGAAAAGGAGGTGTATGGATTGTATGAAACAATTGTTATAGGGGCTGGCCAAGCGGGTCTCGCTGTCGGTTACTTTTTAAAACAACAAAATCAGAACTTTTTAATGTTAGATAAGGGGTATGAAGTAGGAGAAAGCTGGATCAATAGATATGACTCTTTAGTGTTATTCACTCCAAGAATGTACGATGCTTTACCAGGACTACCACTTGAAGGTGAGGCTCACGGTTTTCCGGCAAAGGATGAAATAGCTAGTTATTTAAAGCGATATGACAATGAATTTAATTTACCTATTCAGTTACAAACCGAAGTAATCAAGGTACAACACAAGCAAGACATATTTTACATAGAAACGAATCAAGGTGTATTTCAATCAAAAAATCTCATTATAGCAACTGGGGCATTTCAAACTCCAAGAATACCGGCATTTTCAAAGGGATTATCCGGGGACATTAAACAGCTTCATTCATCTCAATATAAAAACCCGAGCCAGTTAAAAGAAGGAAACGTTCTTGTAGTAGGTGGGGGAAATAGTGGAGCACAAATCGCAGTAGAATTATCGAAAGAGAAGGAAACCTATATTGCGATTAGTAAAAAGTTTTCCTTTTTACCTTTAGTGTTATTCAATAAAAGCATGTATTGGTGGTTAGATCAACTCGGAATATTAAAAGCGAGCACGAATTCCTTTTTAGGAAAAGTAATTCAAAAAAAGGGAGATCCGATTTTTGGATTTGAATTGAAAGATGCCATTAAGAGAAAAGAAGTATTTATAAAACCTAGAGTCTCGAATGGTATACAAAACGAAATAACCTTTAACGATTCAACTACTCTTAAGGTTGATAACATTATATGGGCTACAGGTTATGATTTAATATATCCCTGGCTAGAGATAAAAGAAGGATTTAATAATAGGGGTAAAATAATTCATAATCGAGGCATTTCAAATGTTAAAGGGCTATACTTTATTGGTCTACCGTGGCAATACCGTCGTGGATCGGCCATCCTTCAAGGTGTAGGATATGATGCAGAATATATTGTTAAGCATCTTACAAGTTAAACGATATTTAGAATAATAGAAAATGAACTGAAATTGCATGAATGGGTCAATTATTGATGCATAAATGAAGGAGAATTTTATGTTAAAAATATTAAGGTCTTTATTAATATCGTTATTCGCAATTTTGTTATTTAGTATTACTCCTTTTAGTACCGCTAGCGCACATTCTGTCTTAGAAGATTCAACACCAGCAGATGGTGAACAATTGAATGATCCCATAAACAGAATAGAACTATTATTTAATACTAAAATTGAAAATGGTAGCACTCTTACCCTAGTAAATGAAATAGGAGATGAATTGAAACCTTTATTCTATGAGATAAATGATAATGTACTTGTAGCAATATTTGAGGACTCACTTGAGTCTGGTTCATATCAAGTAAATTGGAAGGTGATTGGGGCAGACGGCCATCTTATTGAAAATGGGTATTCTTTTACAATCACTGAACCCGAAATCACAGAGGATGAGAATCAAACTACTAAATCTGAAGAAGAACAAACCAATAGTACTTCAGAAAAAGAAACCTCACCAACGGATGCAGGGAAAGAAGATGACGTAAATAATAAAGACGAAGAAAATCCAAACCAATCATCTAGCAAAGAAAATGCACAGTCTTCTTTAGGTATAATCCTCATCATATGCCTAATAATCGCAGGCTTAGGGATCTTAGCTTGGATGTTGTTTAGTAACTGTAAAAAGTCATAGAAAGGTAGAACTCAGATGCTCTTAATCTCATTCACTGAATTTATTTTGTATATTTGTTTTTCGGTACTAATAGGATCCTTAATCTTATTCTTAGTACCAGAAAATAAAAAGCCACCTATTAATGTACCGAAAGGAATACTTTATCTAGCTGCCGGTTTAATACCGATTACAGCTTTCCTACCAGTTTTTCAAACTGCATACTTATTAGCAGGTGATATGGATCTCTGGTTCTTTATTAAAAGCGTTGTATTTACATTTGAAATTGGAAAAGCATGGTTGTTTATTACCATCATTTCCGTTATTTTGATTTGTGTATTACTAGCTAAAAATCTAAAAACTAATAAACGATTAACGGCATGGGCTTTATTTCTAACTTTCTTGATGCTTTTAGGCTATGGAAGATCCAGCCATGCAGCCACTATTACAGAATGGGAAGGATTCGTTTCCCATACACTTCATTTCTTGGCGGTAACTGTGTGGATTGGTATTCTTTTTGTTGTAAGTTGGTTCTCTAAAAATAAAAATAACTGGTTAAGTTTTTTGAAATGGTTTACCCCTGTTGCTATAATTTGTCTTCTTGTTACAATCGTGGCTGGTTATTTTACGATGGAAATGGATATTGATTCATATGATGATCCAAATGCTTCAATCGTCCAAGAATATCAAAATAGCCTAATCGTTAATTATGGACAAGCATTGGTCCTGAAGCATATATTTATTATTTCTTTAGTGTTATTTGCTTTTATAAATGGAGTAATGTTTAGAAGAAAATCTAATCAGGAATCATTTAATCCATTAAAATGGACAAGGTTGGAAAGTGTTTATGCATTAATTGTGTTTGGACTAACTGCATTTATGGGACAGTCTTGGCCACCACATCAAATCTATTTGTTGCTCAATACAGAGGGGGCTTCTCCTCTTTTTGAAGCTCTATATAGTGGAGAAATCGTAAATACAATACAAAATGCTAATGGTATCGAAATATTTAATGTAACTATATCTTTCGGAATGGAAAGTTACTTATTATTTGGCTTAGGTTTACTATTTTTGGTTCTAACCATTTTTGCTGCAATCAATAAGAAATCCGTTTTTGTTTCTACATTCTCTTCACTTTTGATGTCACTATCAGTGTACATAGGAATAATGATTGGAGTTCAATAGGGAGTATAGGGAAAAGAAAGAGAGACTAATTCTTATAGAATGAAATCTCTTTTTCTATGTAAAGTTTAGGAACGATTTCACAATTTAGTCATTCAAATGTCAATCAAACATTCAAGTAAGCGTTCGAATGTTTACTTGTGTTTGCTACAATTATGTAAGAAATGAAAGGAGTTAATCTTATGAAAAAATCAACAATGAAATTGACAGTAATCCTTACTTTAGTGGCAGTCGTGTTAATAGTTGCTATCGTGGTAATAAGTAATAAGCATGCTCAGGATAAAACAGAGATTGTTAGACAGGAAGTGGATTTAACGGGGCAGCCATTATTAGGTGAAGAAGATGCACCAGTAACTGTCGTAGAATTCGGTGATTTTAAATGTCCTTCATGTAAAGCATGGGGGGAAATGATTTACCCTCAACTTGTAGAGGATTATGTATTATCTGGAGACATTAATTTTTCTTATGTAAACGTTTTATTCCATGGGAAAGAGTCTATTCTTGCATCGTTGGGAGCTGAATCTGTATATAAACAAGATCCAGAAGTCTATTGGGATTTCCACAAAAAAGTATTTGATGCACAACCAGAAGCAGCACGTCATGATGAAGTTTGGGTGACAACAGAAAAACTACTTGAGCTTGCAAGTGAATTTCCAACCATCAATCAAGAACAGTTAAGACAAGATATCGATGAACAACTAACCTTGGCACAAGTTGATATTGATAAAGAATTATATAAGAAACACAATGTATCACAAACACCTACCATCACTATCAACGGAATTACAATGGAAAATCCGTTCGATTATGAGGCGATTAAAGAAGTGATTGAAAATGAATTAGAGGCAAGTAAAAATGAGTAACAATATCGATCAAAATAATTCAAAGGTATGGATTTTATACTTTGCTTGGTTCGTATCACTTGTGGCTACTCTCGGGAGTCTTTATTTCAGTGAAATAAGGGGTTTTATACCATGTGACTTATGTTGGTTCCAACGTATTTTTATGTATCCGTTAGTTGTCATTTTAGGAATTGGAACATTTCAGAGTGATACATCCGTAAAAAAATATGTTCTACCACTGTCTATTGTCGGTAGCATTATTTCGCTGTTTCATTATCTTGAGCAAAAAGTACCCGGATTTGGTGGAATTAAACCTTGTGTAAGTGGCGTGCCATGTAGTGCAGAATATATTAATTGGTTTGGTTTTATAACAATACCATTTTTAGCTCTAATCGCTTTTACTTTAATAAATATCTGCATGATTTTCTTATTTACAAAGAAATCTAAATAAAATTTTTTAGAACTTTTAAGGATATGTTAAGAGAAAGGAACTTCCTTGCTTGGGGGCAGGGTTAAATGTTAAAGGAAAATAGACCCAAGAGACCAATTGAAGGTCTCTTTTTTTATGCACACCTTTGGATTTCAACATTTATTTTATCTGATTTATGGTTAGTAAAAGTTGTTTCGCACTTTCTATGTGGGTAACATTTTTACTTTGTCCAAGATAACAGAACCAGGCGAGGTAATTATCTATATATATGATATCCCCCATTAAATACTTATTCATCCATTTCATTAATTTCTTGTTTTTTATTACATTACAATTAAAGAAAAATAAATATTGACACTTAATTTGGTTGGTAGTAATATTACCCTTGTAGATAATGATAATCATTATCAATTACTGAAAAGGAGTACATAATTAAAATGAAATTACCAATTTTATTTAAACCTATATTATTAAGTGCTGCTCTAGCAATTGGTTTAGCTGGTTGTGGCGCTACAAATCAAAATACATCAACTAATGAGGATAAATCAGCTCCTGAAAAAGCTGAAAACCAAGAAGTTAACATATACACCGCAAGACATTACGAAGCAGATGATGAGATTTATAAAAAATTTACAGAAGAAACAGGTATTAAAGTAAATATTGTAAAAGGCGAAGCAGAAGAACTGATTGAGAGATTAAAACGTGAAGGTGAAAGTACACAAGCAGATTTATTTATTGCTGTAGATGGTGGTGTGCTAGCGAATGCGAAACAAAATGATATTTTACAACCAGTTTCATCAGATATAATCAACGAAAACGTTCCTGAAAACTTACGTGATGTTGATAATAACTGGATTGGGATGGCAACACGCGCACGTATTATAGCTTATTCAAAAGAAAGAGTATCTCCAGAAGAATTATCAACGTATGAAGATTTAACTAGTGAAAAATGGAAAGATAGATTGTTAGTTCGCTCGTCGACAAGTTTATATAACCAATCTTTACTTGCATCTTTTATTGAATTAAACGGTGAAGAACAAGCAGAACAATGGTCTCAAGGAATCGTAAATAACTTTGCACGTCAGCCTGATGGAGGAGATCGTGATCAAGCGAAAGCGATTGCTGCAGGCATTGGGGACATTGCTATTATGAACACTTATTATGTGGGTCTACTTGCAAATTCTGAAGATCCAGAAGAAGTGAAAGTTGCAGATAATATCGGAGTCTTTTTCCCGAACCAAGAAACAACAGGTACACATGTCAATATTAGTGGTATCGGTTTAACAAAGAATAGTAAGAATAAAGAAAATGCAACTAAGCTAATCGAGTATATAACGAGTGTTGAAGCTCAAGAATTTTTATCAGCTAATAATTATGAGTTCCCTGTAAATCCTAATGCTCAAAAACCAGAATTGCTAGAGAGCTGGGGCGAATTTAAAATGCAAGAATTGAATTTTGATACTTTAGGGGAGCATAATAAAAAAGCGATTGAAATCTTTAATAAAACAGGTTGGAAGTAATGAAATTTAATTTGATTAAACGTAATCTAAAAAAAGAATTAAACAGTTGGTGGGTTGTCAGTATAGTGGGGGCAGTAGTTATTCTACTGCCTATCCTTTTTATTTTCACGACAATCTTTCAAGAGCCTAATGAAAATTGGTTCCATATTCGTGAGTTCTTACTGAAGAATTATGTGATGAATACTATTGTACTAGTTGTACTTACCGGACTCTTCACAGCCATTTTGGGTGTGAGTTTAGCTTGGCTTGTTTCAGCTTATGATTTTCCGCTTAAAAGGTTTTTTCGTTGGGGTTTATTACTACCTCTAACAATCCCAACTTTTATCGCTGCCTATACGTATCGAACGATGCTTGACTATACTGGGATCATTCAATCGACTTTAAGGAATGAATTCGATTTCCAAATAAATCCAGAATTATTAACAGTTACAGGAATTAAGGGAGCAGTTTTTATCTTTACACTGTTTTTATTCCCTTATGTGTATATGATAACAAGAGCCTTTCTGGAAAGCCAAAGTTCATTATATATAGAGAACGCTAGATTGTTAGGACAAAAACCAGTTATTATTTTTTTCAAAGTAGTGCTTCCTCTAGCAAGACCAGCGATTGTGGGAGGTACAATTCTAGTAATCTATGAAGTCATTGGTGATTATGGAGTTACGAGTCTGTTAGGAATTCATACTATTTCAACAGCAATCTTTCAGACTTGGTTTGGAATGTATGATGTAAATTCTGCCATGCGACTTGCGGCTTGGCTTATGGTAGCAATTGTTGGCTTATTCTTCTTAGAAAGATTAATTAGACAGCGACGCCGTTACAATGTAAATAGTAAATCTAGACCGCTTGTTCCAATAAAACTGAAAGGATTTGCTGGGATTACTGCCTTTTTATATTGTGGGGTTGTGTTTCTTTTAGGTTTCCTGATACCGTTTATACAGTTAATTGCTTGGGCGGAGTTGACGTTTTATAAAGTGTGGGACGCCTCATTCCTTATATTGATTTATCAAACGTTCTATGTTGCTGTCATCGCTACCCTTCTAATTATTGTCCTATCTGTAATAGTGGCTAATGTTAACCGCTCACATTCTAAATTTTCATTTTTGTTATCAAAAATTGTTACGTCAGGTTATTCAATTCCTGGCCCTATTATTGCCATAGGTGTACTAGCTATCTTTATTTCCATTGATCAATGGCTTGCACCTGTATACTCTAGTATGGGTCTAGGTGAAGCACCTCTCATCCTTAGCTTATCTTTACTGATGTTAATCGTAGGGTATTTTATTCGTTTTATGTCAACGGGATATAATGCAATTGAAGCGGGTTTCGAGAAAGTTGGAACGAAATATGCAGAAGCTTCAAAATTACTAGGACATGGTACAACGAAGACGTTTATAAAAGTGGATTTTCCTTTAATAAAAGGAGCTTTCATTAGTGGTTTTATTTTGACGTTTGTTGAAATTTGCAAGGAGTTACCATTGGCTTTGTTACTAAGACCTTTTAATTTTGAAACACTTGCCACTAAGACATATCAATATGCAAACGATGAGCAAATTCATGAGGCTTCAATTTCCTCTCTTTTAATCATTGGAATTAGTATTTTATCCGTAATTATTATTCAAGGGATCGGTAAGAAGGTGAAGTAATGAGTATTTTAGAAATTGAAGGACTTACTTTTTCATATTCAAAAAAAGAAGAACCAGTCATAAATGATTTTTCGTTATCAATTGATAAGGGTGAAATTGTCGGTATTTTAGGACGAAGTGGTAGTGGTAAAAGTACATTACTTCGCTTAATTTCGGGCTTAGAAATGCCATTAAAAGGAACTATAAAGGTTGCAGGAACAACTGTTGTAAGTGATCGTATTTATCTTCAACCAGAAAACCGAGGAGTGGGAATGGTATTTCAAGATTATGCGCTTTTTCCTCATATGACAGTTAAGAATAATATACTTTTTGGCTTATCTCGTATTACTCGAAACGAAAGAAAAGACCGTGTGGATGAGATGTTAGAGCTTGTCAAATTAGAGGATTTTGAGAATCGATATCCACATGAATTAAGTGGAGGACAACAGCAAAGGGTTGCCCTAGCAAGAGCGCTGGCACCTAAGCCTAGCATATTGTTAATGGATGAACCATTTAGCAACTTAGATGCGGATTTAAAAGAATGGATTCGTGAAGAACTTGGGTTAATTTTAAATAAAGCCAACATGACATGTATTCTCGTTACACATGATCGAAATGATGTTGAAGCAATATGTAATAGTAGTTTGGAGTTTGGGTTGAATATGATAAATGAATAATAAAATTTAGTCTTCGAACTAATTCCACCAATCTTTTATCGTACTGGAAACACCAAATTAACAGTTAGGTGTTTTTTATCATAAAGAATTGAAGATGGACTTTAGATTTCATTTACTAATAATTTTTTTATTTGGATTTAAATTTTTCCTTTAAGAAGCTGAATTTTTGATTTTGTTAAAAAATAACATATTGACCACTCGTGAATTTTTAATTCAAACTTTTTATGTAAAATGGAGGAATAATTAAACTTTAGTTTAATTATTCCTCCATTTTTTTAATATTATAGTTTATTGAATAAACGAAAAGGTGTGAAAGAAGTGTATAACAATCAGATTCTACCTGAAAATGAACTTTTTCTAAAAATGAAAGGTAAAAATGTTCTTCTTGTAACTAAAAGCAATAATCTAAACATATTAGGTCAAGTTTTCAAGCCGATATTTACAGGTAAAGTGGCGGAAGTAACAAATGGATTTATTACATTGAATCCTGTGATTATTAAAATGCATAATGCTCCATTTTATAAATTTCCTACACCGTTAAGTTTTCCAATTGAGAATATTTCAACCCTAACTCCTTTTGACCCTAATCGTAAATTCCTCTTAATTAATTTGATTTATGTAACTTCTTCTTTTCCTTCATTCTATAGTAGTTTGATTCATGGAAGGCAGACAGGCAGTAATGTTTAAACAGGAAACACCCCTAATTAGAAGTTACTTAGAAAAAGACACAAAGCCTCAACGCTGTTTACACAAGTGTTGAGGCTTCTTTATCGTTGTTTCTTCTAGTATTTTACTCTACCTAGCATTTTTCGAAAGTAAGGTGATATTATGGGATATCTTGAGTTGGCAAATCAAGGAAGTTAGATACGTTTCAAATTAATAATGTATAAATGCTAACTTAAGAATGTACAGTATTGATTGTTTAAGTATGTACAGTTTCGACAATAAGATACATAATATTCCTGAGGTGGGATGTTATGTATATGCAAATTAACGTAAATACAAATATTGAAATTAACACTC